>JAZDGV010000032.1:0-8952 GCA_043806535.1 Candidatus Aenigmatarchaeota archaeon | reverse complement strand
AGCTTCAACTCCTTTTTCACAAGAGCGGATATGGAAGGCGTCCCGACTTTCACGCCGACCTCCTTTGTGTCCGTGTTTATCTCCAACTTTACCGGCACCTGTATGCCTTCGAAATCCTTCGTCTTCTGGTTTATCGACGTGATCACGTTGTTGATGTTTATCTTCATGGGTCCCAATTTTTGCGCAAGCGCGGGCGTCACAGACGCTTTGCCGCCGTCAACTATCAAATCGATTTTTTCTATTCTTCCCATATCAATCACTTCTCGGTCCTTTCAACCAGCCTTACAAACTCTATGCCTATCGTCACCGGTATCGGAACGCCTGCCTCCAAAAGCTCAAGCGTTATTTCGCTCTTGGTTTTATCCAGCTTCACAACGCGCGCTTTCTCGCCCTTGAACGGGCTTCCGATTATCTCAACAATGTCCCCCCTGTTCAGCTCTATGTGCACGGTCTTTGGCTGGAGAAAATGCCTTATCTTTTCAATGTCAACCGGATCTGTGAGCAGTCCGCGTATGTGAGGAATGCCTTGAATGGCTTTTTGCACATGCTCTATGTCGCCTTCTATGAACATGTAACCTTTAAGTTCTGGCGGATGAAGCACGGATTTTATGTCGATTTTCTGCGCCCTTATCCTTGACGACACGAAGTCCATTACAACATTTTCCCTTCCCAGCGTGGTTCTCAGCGAGAATATCTTTACAGCCTTCTCCGGTTTCGGCGCCTCCGCTTTCATCTCCTTTTGGTCTATGGCTTCCTGCGTATTTTTTTCTTTGGAAGTCTCTTCATCGGCTTCTTCTTCAATTTCATCAGCGGTTTTTGTTTCATCTTCCATTGTTATCACTCAGACCAGGCGGAACAGCACGAATATCACGAACCCGATTGCCCCAATCAGGCCTATGCCGATTCCGCATATCTTCGCCGACATTTCGAATTCTTCCTTGTCGGGTTTTCGCGAAACCGTCAGCACGCGCTTGTAGGCTTCTATTTTTTCCATGATGTTTATTTCAATCTTCATTTGCTCACCTAATTATTCAAAGGCAAAAGAAAACCCTAAACACTAATTGGAACATGGCTATTTAAATCTTTTGAACTTGGGGAATTTACTTCACGAACTCTATCCCAAGGATGTGCTCGATTTCCTTGCGTTGCTCCATGGAAAATTTCTTCTGCGGCCCGTATATCTGCGGGGACTTGACGCCTGTAATGACCAGCATCGCCCGCACAACATCGCCAAGCTCCTTTATGACCTGCGCGCCCCAGATTATCTTTGCGTCCGGGTTCAAGCGGCTTGACACGGCTTCTACAATCTCCTGGCACTCGCGTATCGTTATGTCAGGTCCGCCGGCAACGCTTACGAGAGCGCCTGTGGCGCCCTGCACATCAACGTCCAAAAGCGGGTTTGTTAAAGCCTTTTCAACCGCCTCTATGGCGCGATTCTCATTGTCGGATTCGCCCATACCAATCATTGCCAACCCGCCCGATGTCATCACTGAACGCACATCAGCGAAATCAACATTGACCAAACCAGGGCGCGTAACAAGCTCCGCCATACCCTTCACTGCGTTGACAAGTATTTCATCGGCGACTTTGAATGCGGTTGTTATGGAAACGTCTGGCACAATCTCCAGCAGCTTGTCGTTCGGAACAACAATAAGGGTATCAACCGCCGATTCAAGATTCTCCAATCCCTCTTGGGCGTTTGACATGCGCTGGCGGCCTTCCATGGTGAACGGCAAAGTGACAACTGCGACAACGAGAATTCCCATCTTCTTTGCTATGTCGGCTATCACAGGCGCCGCGCCAGTGCCAGTTCCTCCGCCGAGCCCGCATGTGATGAATACAAGGTCAGCGCCCGCAAGCACTTTCTTGATGTCCTCTTTGCTTTCCTTTGCAGACTCTGCGCCGACTTTGGGATTCGCGCCCGCGCCAAGCCCCTGCGTTATTTCCTTTCCAATCAGGACTTTGGCATCGGCATCCGTGTACAGCAAATCTTGCGCATCGGTATTCACGGCGATGGCTTCGCATCCGACAATCCCTATTTGCATTATCCTTGATATGGTGTTGCCGCCCGCGCCGCCGACTCCGATAACTTTGATTTCCGATTTTCTGGATTCTATCAGGCGCCTGAGCTCCTCGTCGATGTCCTTCGTCTTTACATTCTCAATGTTCGCGTTTTCCATTGCCGTTCTCAGCGCCATTTTTTCACCCTAAAGCTCTCAGGTCAATTCAAGTCAAAAACACAGTTTGCCGGGATAAAACCCTGCGATACACTACAGATATAGCCGAAGATATTTAAGCCTTGCCGGCGGCATCCGCCTTCGCTTGCGGCTTCCTGTAGGTTTCCTCGAATTTCACAGCATCCGCTTTGAGCCACTTGAACACGTCTTCTGATATTTTTTTCTTGGCTTCAGGATGTACATTGTTCATTACAGGCAATTTTATCTCCACGGCGCCGGCGTTTATTTCCACTTCGGCGTCAGCGTTCGAGAAAATCTGCACTATCGACTTTGCCTTCTCAACGTCTTTCTCGACAATGCCAATGACCTCAATCTCGTATGTTATGGTTTTTCCGGACAGCGGGTGGTTGAAATCCACGGAAACACGGCCGGCAGAAACGCTCATCACGCGTCCGCGTATGCCGTTGAGCTCAACCATGAGTCCGGGGATAGGATTCATTTCCTGGCGCTTGAATTGCGCCTCGCCGAAAGTTTTTAACAGCTTTGAATCCCGCTCGCCGAAAGCTTTGCCGGGCGGCAGCTCTATCGTTTTCTTTTCTCCGGCTTTCATCTTTTTTATCTCTTCTTCTAATCCTGGAAGTATCATCTGCTCCCCGATTATGACAGTGACCGGTCCGTATCTGGTCTTTGGGTCGTGGAGCTTGTTTTCCTTCGCTATGGCTTCGTCCGTGAGGTCGAATATCTCATCAGTCCCTTTGACCCTTCCAACGTAATTGATTTTTACAAATTGTCCGTTTTCCATTCCAATCACACTCATGTCCTATGATATTGTTAATTTGAAACACGCCTTTGGCATGGTTCTATGCGATGCCTGCTATTATTCAAGATATATGCCAGGCTTTCCGAACTTTGCTTTCGCCGCCTTGTTCTGCGGATCGTATTTTTCCTTGTCCGACGCCCTGCATATCTCAAGCTTCTCAAACCCGAACCTGCTGTTGATGAACTCCTTCGCCTTTGAGAAATGCTCGAACTCCTGCGGCGCCGCGACATAGACATATGCGTTCTTTTTGTCGCCCGCTATCTTGATTATCCGCCTCAAATCGCTGAGCAGGTTCTTGATGGAGTTCTCCATTTCTTCGTATTTGTCATATTTATTATTATCGGGTTCCGGCCAGGCGCAGACCGATATAAACGGCTTGTTGCCAAGCGTTTCCCACAGCTCCTCTGCAATGTGCGGAACCAGCGGGGAAACCATCTTCAAAATCGTCTCCATCGCGAATCTGAGAGCGTCTTTGCTGCAATTCCCGATCCCACCGCTCCTTTCGATGTACCACTCCAAATCCGAGGTCGCATCAAACAAAGCGGCTTGCGCGCCGCTTCTGAATCTCAACTCCTCGAAGTTCTGCTCGGCGGCAATTATGTGCCTCTTCAGCCTGCCTTTCAAAAACATGTCTATGCTTTCCTCGGTCTTTCTTTTTGCCTTCCCCAGAGTTTTTGCAACATCGCACAGCGATTCGATTCTTGACAAATATCCTTTGAGGCTCTCGTCGCTCCAGTCCGCGTCATTCAAGCCTTCGCTCGACGCAACCATGTTTATTCTCACCATGTCAGCGCCTACAGCATTCACAAGGTCCATCAAAGGTATGACATTTCCCTTCGACTTGCTCATTTTTGTCCCGTGAACTTTCACATAGCCGTTGACGCTTATGGTTTTTGGCCAGTATTTCTGGTCGTCCCAAATCGCCGTGTGGTGGAACAAATAAAACGTCAGATGATTATTGACGAGGTCCTTGCCGGAATTTCTAAGGTCGACCGGATAGAAATATTCAAACTCGTTTCTCATTCTTTCAATAACATTGGCGCCCAACTTTGACGCCTTTCCGATATTTTTCGCGTCTCCCTTCCCGAGAAACACATAATCGAACACGGAATCCGTTAATTTCTCCGCGCCCAACTTCTCTTCGTTGATTATTTGGGATATGGTATAATACGCCATGTATATGGTCGAATCGCTGAGCGTCTCGACTATCCATTCGTTGTCCCAGGGCAATCGCGTTCCCAATCCGGTTTTTCTCGCGCATGCCTTGTCCTTCAGCCAGTCGACCGTGTTTACAAAAGCGGTTCTCGCATCTTCCGGATAAAATTTCATATTGTTTATGCACGCCTTTACCTTCTCCTTCCATTCCGGGTCCGAGTATTTGAGGAACCATTGGTTCTCGAGAATTTTCACATGGTTCGGAGTGCCGCACCTGCATACGACTTCACCTGTTAACTCGAGGAGCATGTCCGCAAAATTCTCGCCAATTAGGTCACTCGACAGCCGTTCCTTAACGTCTGAGACTTTCATGCCGGAATACTTTCCGCAATTCCGCTTCAATATGCCTGTGTGAAATTCCTTTTTGTATATTATCGCGGTCGCTTCGTCGATTTTTTCCCTGTCGCCGGGGTTTATCTTTTCGCATATTTCAATTGCCGGATGTTCGCCGAAGCCTTCGACTTTGATGACAGAAACTGGTTTTATCTTTTCAACATCGTCTTTAGCGATTCCATATTTTTCAAGCGTCTTCGCATCGTTTTTCAACAGCCTTATCGCGTCCCAGTCATACGGCGCATGGGAGGGGACAGACATCACAACGCCGGTCGACGTCCTTGCGTCGACAAAATCGGCCGGAAGAATCTGGACATTGTTTTTTAGGACAGGATTCTCGACATATTTTCCGACAATCTCCGACGCTTTCAGCTTCCCGACAACCTCGATTCTTTTCATCTGGTCCTTCAGCTTTTGCGCGGACGCTTCGCTGATTATCCATTTTTCCCCGCCGACATTCGCGACAACATACTTGACATCCGGATTGACCCAGAGATTCGTAACCCCATAGACAGTCTCTGGTCGCAGCGTTCCGCACGGCACAATCTTGTCGCCGAGCCTGAACTTTACAAGGAAATATTCTATCGGGCTTTCGCCCTCTCCCTTCAGCCTGTCATGATCGCCTGTCGGCGACTGGCAATGCGGGCACCATACGACAGGATGCGTGCCCCTTGTCACATATCCCTTTTCGAGCAGTTTCTTGTACTGCCATTCAATGAATCTTGAATAGGCCGGGGTTATCGCTGTTATGAACGTTCTTCGCCAATCAATCGAAAAGCCGGTCGCCTTAAGCGCCTCGACCCATTTCCCCATCCAGTAGCGTGCTGTGAACTCCGCGCCGTTCTTCATGAACGCTTTCAAATCCTTGTCCGACGCCCCGAAAAGCTTGAACGTTTCGCGCTGGACGGCATCGCCTTCCTTGAGCCTTTCTATGGAGCCAAGGATAGGTTCCCCTGTGGCGTGGAAACCCTGTGGGTAAAGCACGTTGAAGCCTTTCATGCGCTTGTACCTGGCGTACGAATCAACGCGGAACGCCGTAAAGGCGCCTCCTATATGCGGGGCGCCGTTGACGTATGGATAGGGAAATGTTACGAAGAACTTCTGCTGCCCCTTGTCGGCGTCGGCTTGGAAAATACCCGCCTTTTCCCACTTCCCTTGCCATTTTTTCTCGATTTTGTGGAAATCCATAGAATCACGTCAGGTCAAACTAATTTATTAAGCCACTGCAAGTTTTTAAGATATACGTGCGTCAGAATGAAATAGGTTCGAAAGACGCAAGCGCAAATCGAAGCAGACCCATGGGTCTGCTTCAGTCTGACGCATGCGTCAGCTGGTACCTACACGCGTATGCGCGGGCCCGTAGCTCAGCTTGGATAGAGCAACTGCCTTCTAAGCAGGAGGTCGCGGGTTCAAATCCCGTCGGGCCCATTCATAGCAGAAAGCGATTGACGTGGATGCATGTTTGCGCCCGCAAGCCGTCTGACCGCTATCGGCACCGATTTATTTATCAAACGACAAGATTGATACATGACCAGGGTTATTTCTATAGCGTCCGCCAAGGGAGGCGTCGGAAAAACGACAATCACCACCAACCTGTCAGCTGCGCTGTCCGGATTCAGGAAAAGCGTAATTGCCATCGATGCGAATCTCACAACACCCAACTTGGGATTGCATCTGGGAGTTCCGATGTTTCCAAAAACGCTGCACGACGTTCTCCGTGGAAACGCGAAGATTCACGAAGCCGCTTTCAAGCACGACGCCGGGTTCTTTGTGATTCCAGCGGGATTGTCTTTTAATGAGATGAAAGATGTTGACATAGCAAAACTTTCTAACGTATTGTCAAAACTGGTCGGAAAGGCGGATATGATTATCCTCGACTGCGCTGCCGGTTTGGGCAGGGAGGCGACAACCGCGATGAAATATTCCGATGAAATGATTGTTGTTACAAACCCGGAGTTGCCAGCAGTCGCCGATGCGCTGAAAGCGATCAAGGTTGCGGAAAAAAGCAGGGTAAAACCCATAGGGGCTGTTGTGAACAGAATCAGCGGCCACAAGCATGAGATGGGCATTCAGGAAATCGAGGAAATGCTGTCAATACCGGTGATATCCGCGATTCCCGAGGACATCTGGATCAAGCGTTCTATCGCTGCAAGAGAGCCTGTTGTGAGCTTCAAGCCGGACGCACCGGCATCGATGGAAATCAAGGCGCTGGCGGCAAAAATTGCGGGAATAGAATATAAGCCGTCGCTCGGATTCGCAAAACGGTTCTTTAATTGGTTTTTTGAATAGGCGCTTACTTCTTCTTTGAAGAAATTGCCTGCAGATCTATTTCAAACGCTGCCACGGGCATTTTCAGGCGGAAATTATTGAGAACTTTCGGATGGATTTCACCAACAAATCCGATAGGCTTGTTTTTCACAATCACGTCCGCAATCCTTCCGTCGATGAAGCTCGGATGCGTGGATTTTTTCAACGTGTAGCTGACGCCCAATTCTTTCAGCAACGCGTCCAGCGCAGAAGCGATTTTTTCATATCCCATTCGCGAATCCGCCCAAGCGACAGATAGCTTTCTCGCATCCCGCGATCTTGTTTCCTTCGACTCGTCGATTAAAACCACATCGCCGACCTCGAAAATCTTCTGCGGATAATCGACATGCTGGTTTCCAGAAAAAAAGTCCATGAGACAAGGCAGCATCCAACTTCTGAACACGTTCCAGTTGATGGAGGCGGGATTCTCTATTTCGATGATCTTTTCATCTTTCAAACCCATTCGCTTGAAATTGTTGTCCCTGTTCGTCAGCGTGTAGGAAAGAATTTCCTGGAAGCCCAAGCCAACCATGATTTCTGAGATTTTGTTAGAGAAAACCCCAATCTCGGACAAACCGCTTTCCGTTTTCAATGCAGGCGCGACAGGTTTTATCTTATTGTAGCCGTAGGAAATTATCACGTCTTCCACAATATCCCTTGGATGCATGATATCCTGCCTGTATGCCGGATAAAGCAGTTCGATGTTCTTCCCATTCAACCGGGTGTCGTAGTTTGCCTGTTCTAAAAGCCTGCAAATTTCCTTTTCGCCCAGATTCAATCCGGATATTTTATTGACGTAATCGGTGTTGATGGAATACTTCTTTGGCGACAAGTCCGGAGTAACCATCGTCTTATCAGGATAAACGATTTTTACGCTTTGCACTTCGGCTTTCCTGTCCGACAACGCTGCCACCACCACGTTCAGCGCCGGTATTAAGAACTTGAGGTTGAATCCGCTGCATTCGATGAAAGCGTTTTTTGTTTTTTTCCGTGATTTTTCCGGAGTAATTCGAATTTATTATCGGCGGAATGGACAGCACTTCATTGTCGGAATCCATGAATATGGGATATTCCCTACAGCCGGCTAACAGATGTCCGAATTCCCTGCCTTTCGGGTGCTTCTCCAGAATCTCCTTTGGCGTGAGTTTTTCCTCGAAGTCCAGCGGGACGAATTTTATCCCTTCCGGCTTTACAGTGGTGAATCTTATCGGCGGCTTGATTCGTTCCAAATCATAAATGCCCATTGCGACTTCCTTTCTGTTCCTTCCGAAAGTCGTATGAATCTTTTCTTGCAACTGGATAATCTGGGATAAAACGTCCGCGGTTATCTTCAGGTTCTTTGCAACAGCGCATACGGTGTACGGCCGGACGCTGCTGTTCTTTTTATCGACATTTACAACGACGTTCGACTCCTTGATTTTATATTTCGGGCAGCCTCCGACAGAATAACGACCTTTGATCTCCCTTGCTATACCCTCCGCCGACCACAAATCGGGCCGGTTGGTGTCCTTTATGTCGATCTTGAGCAAATCCCCATCCGCCGAATCAATCTCACCCTTTGCGTATAGAATCGCGTCCTTCAGCTCTTCTATTCCAAGTTTTTTCCCAATCAAACCGCACAAATCCTCATGCGATGCTTCTATTGTCGGCATAACATCACTTCTATTCCGCGTTTTGAGAATCTTTCGCGCTTCTCAACCACTCCAAATTTCTTGAAAACACTTCCCTGATGTCGTTTATTCCCAACTTGAACATTCCCAATCGGTCAATTCCAAATCCCCATGCAATGACTGGCACATCTACGCCGAACGGCTTGGTGAGCTCTTCCCTGAACATTCCGGCGCCTGCCGACTCTATCCATCCGAGTTTTGGATGCTTCACCGAAATCTCGCACGACGGTTCTGTGAACGGAAAATAGCCTGTGGTGAATTTTACCTCATAAGGACCGATAAGCTCGTGGACAAACTGCTTGAGAAGACCGAGCAAATTTTCAAAGCTCAAGTCCTTTCCGATGACAAATCCGCCCATTTGATTGAATTCAACGCCGTGCGTGGCGTCTATCACATCCGGCCTGTAGCATCTCACTATCTGGAAATATTT
>JAZDGV010000031.1:0-3532 GCA_043806535.1 Candidatus Aenigmatarchaeota archaeon | reverse complement strand
TATGAAGAAACGCGCCGCATCTATCCCGAATTTTTTTGCGGTAGTAAACACCAGCGTTTGCATTTCTTCCGCCCCCAGTTTTTCCTTCAGCGCCTCCAAGAGTTTTTCCAAAGCCTGCCTTTCCTCGTTGGAGATGTCGATTTTCTGCGGCCGTATGTCTTTTCCCATAACCTCGATCCAGTTCGAAGCGTACGCTATCCTTTCCTTCAAAATATTTTTGTCTTCCTTCGACAGTTTGTCAATATGCCCGGATTTTTCGAGCATGTTTTCTATCACTTTAAACTTGTCCTCAATGGGGATTACCCTGGTTATGTTGGCAAGGACATTGTAGTTTATCTTGAACCGCGGGGTTTTCGGTTGCTTCAAAAAATAAACATATTCGAAAAGCCTTTTCAAATGCGCGAATTCTTTCTCATTTGCGATTTTTTTCTCACCGGAATATATCCTCTCGAGGCTGTCCACTTCGTCCATGTATACAGGTATGTCATTTTCCGACAGTTCTCGCGCGCCTGCCGACCGCTTGAACATCAACAGGTTGAGCGATTGCGGCGACCCGTATCTCAACCAATCCTGCGCAGTGAATACGTTTCCAAAGGATTTTGAAATCTTTTCCCCGCCTTTCTCGAGAAACAGCTCATAGACCATATGTAACGGTGGCGCGAATCCAAGCACTTCCTTGCTTATCCTGTCGTTTATCTTCACCGAATCCAGTATATCCTTCCCGACAGCTTCAAAAACGATTTTGAGCGCGTCCCAGCGGGCGGCAAATTCCACTTTCCACGCAAGCTTTCCGTCGGATTTGAAATATGAAGTCTCCCCCTCATGTCCGCAACCTTTGACAACTATCTTCTGACCGCTGTTCTGGTTCTTCCCGACGAATTCCTGGTCGCACACGTATCTGACTTTATGCTCTTTCTGGAGCGTTTCGACGACTCTTGTGGTGTAGATTTTTCCGCATTTCTCGCAGACGGGATAATACGGGTAAATTTGCAAAAACTTTTCCTGCCCGACCATCTCCTGTATTATCCTTCCGGCGTCGTCCACATTGCCGAGAATTTTCTCTATCTGCGCGTCTAAAATACCTTTCCGATAAGCGTCTGTCGCTGACTGGAAC
This sequence comes from Candidatus Aenigmatarchaeota archaeon, assembly GCA_043806535.1. Classification (GTDB taxonomy): domain Archaea; phylum Aenigmatarchaeota; class Aenigmatarchaeia; order JACPZZ01; family JACPZZ01; genus JAZDGV01. Next base: position 2,418 of record JAZDGV010000031.1, on the reverse strand, counting down.
TTGTATTCTAACCCAAGTTTTTCCACGGCATCCACCAGTATTGACGACATGTGTTCGCCGTAGGAAGCGTGGCATTTGAACGGATCGGGTATGCTGGTGACAGGCGCTCCGATAAATTTCTCCAGCGAATCTGGAAACTTGGAGGGGACCTTTCTCAAGCCGTCGCGGTCGTCCGAATAGCAGATAAGTTCTGACTTGACGCCGGAGTCTTTCAGCGCAAGCGCGACCGCGTATTGGCGAAGAACATCGCCTACGCTCCCTATGTGAGGAATGCCCGAAGCGCCCAGCCCTGACTCACACCTGAAAACCTTGACGCCCCGCTTGAAGCTGTTTTCTCGCTCAATGAGTTCCTGCGCCGTCCTGTCCGCCCAAAAGATTGGGTTTTCTTTGCCCATGGTTTCACATCCAGTATAAATAATTTGGTTGAATAATCATTAAGATGACTGATTTATTAACAGCGTCCGCTTTTTTATTCTTGCTGCTGCTTGGAATCCTGGTATACAGCGACAGGAAGAACATAGAATTCCATTACATCCTGATGCTGCGAAGAACGAAGAAAGGCATAAAGCTGATAGACCGCATAGCAAAAAGAAACCCGCGCTTCTGGAACGCGATAGGCGTTTTGTCGATACCCTTCGCTTTTCTCTCTATGGTGATAGGATTATCGCTGCTCGTGTGGATAGCGCAGGCAATAATAAGCGGGGCGCAAGAAGGACCGGCGCTCGCGTTCGTGCTTCCATCATTCGCGGCGAAGGAAGAAATAGGGCTTGGCGGCTATGCGTTTTTCCTTCCGTTCTGGTTTTATTTCATCGTAGTTGCTGTTGCGTTGATACCGCATGAATTCTTTCACGGTGTTGTCTCGCGCGCAGTGAAGATTCCTTTGCAGTCCGCCGGCTTGCTGCTGCTTCTGGTGTTTCCAGGCGGTTTCGTCGAGCCTGATGAAAAAATACTGAAAAAATCAAAGCCGCTCACAAAACTGAAGGTTATTTCCGCCGGCGTGTTCGCGAACATATTGACAGCTTTTATTCTGTTGCTGTTCATCAACGTCATATTCCCGCCGCTTGTGATAGATTCAATAGGGCTCAAGATACACAACGTCACCGAGAACGCCCCTGCGTATTTTGCGGGGCTCAAGGCGAACATGACCATAGACGAAATCAACGGAGCCAAATTCAATCCCAGCGCAAGGGATCCTTTCATTGAGATAGTCGGGAAGCAGAATCTGAGACCCGGGGATGAGATAACCGTCACTGCAGACAACCAGACAATCAACCTTGTCTTGGGTGAAAATCCGACGAATTCATCCCAGCCTTACATGGGAATATCGAGCTACGCTGTGCTGACAAAGTCGAGATACCTTAGCGTCGACGACGTTTTCGCGGTTTTCAAGTATGTGTCGCTGCTCATCTCATTCCTGCTGACAATATCCTTTGTCAACGCCCTGCCATGGAAGCCGTTTGACGGCGGGCTCGCTCTCGAGGCGCTGCTGGAGAAATTCACAAAGAAACACGCCGAGAAGATAGCGAACGGGGTTTCAATCATTGTCGCCGTATTGTTCTTGTTCGTTGTGTTCGGCTCGACTTTGATGAAGTTTTTGCCCTAAGTTATGCAACTATTTTTTCAATCATCATTGCGACAAAAATGATTATCGCGATTATTGTGGCAATGAATATTGTCTGCCCGATGTCCCACCAAGTAAGAGATTTTTTCGCGTTGTATTGTTTCTCGGACTCGCCCTTCGATACTCCGTACTTCGTGGCAAAATACACGGACACGGCAAGGGCTAAAGATGCGACAAGCGGAGGCGCGGAGAAAGCGATGAGAGTGAATTTGTCAGAGGACTTGTCGAAAAGCGTTGAAGCGGCGCCCAGCACGAATACTATTATGGCAAGCATCATGCCTGCGAGGTTTCCGGCGCTCTGCTCCACCATTTCCAGCGGGTCTGCGTCAAGTTCAATATCTGGCATGTTCTTTGCGCCGTAGCCTGCTATCACCCAGAGACACATAAATGCCCAAGCGGTGCCAATCACAACGCCGACTATGATGCTCTGCGAAATGAAATATAATGCCGCTACGATTAGCGCGGACAAAAAGCCGCCGATGGCGATTTTCAGCTTGAACATCATCGGGAACTTCTTGAGTACAAGGAAAACGACCAAGAATCCTGTTGTCGCGCCTATCGCTGCTGGCGCCGCCAACGACACCATGTCTATTGCCATGCTACCACGATTATATTTTGTGTTTTCTGGTTAATATAAAATAAGTTACAAACCTCTCCCTCTTTCATCACGTTTGTTGCCGGTCTTAAATACCTAAGTGTTTTCTTAATGTCATGAAAGTCGATATCAGCAGTTGGGATGCAAGGACGCGACGGATGCTTAAGATTTACCCGTTGGACGATGGGAGGGCGCAGCACTG
>JAZDGV010000030.1:0-3020 GCA_043806535.1 Candidatus Aenigmatarchaeota archaeon | reverse complement strand
TCGCGTTCTGTATTATCTGCGCGCCGTGCGCTTTGAACTCGGGCTTCATCGCTTCACCAAGCGCGACAGCCGTCGCTGCGATTTGATGCTCGTGGGGACCGCCTTGTGCGCCAGGAAAAACCGCCTTGTCAATCTTATCAGCCAATTCTGCGTCTTTCTCCAATCCTTTTTGTGTGACGAGCAGCATCGCGCCGCGCGGACCTCGCAAAGTCTTGTGCGTTGTTGTCATAATGATGTGCGCGTAATCTACTGGACTTTGATGCACGCCCGCGAGTATCAGCCCTGTGATGTGCGAGACGTCGGCGGCTAGGTAAGCGCCAACTTCGTCCGCTATTTTTCCGAATGCGGCAAAATCAATCTCCCGCGGGTAAGCTGTCGCCCCGACCCAGATCAATTTCGGCTTGTGCGATAGTGCCAGCGTTCTGACTTCGTCCATATCGATGTATCCATTCTCTTTGACATGGTATGGGACGCTTTTGTAAAACATTCCGGAAACGCTTGTCTTCCAGCCGTGCGTCAGATGCCCTCCGTCGGGCAGGTTTAAACCCATGATTGTATCGCCTGGCGTGCAGGTGGCGAGGTATATGGCGAAGTTCGCCGGGCTTCCAGAATATGGCTGCACATTGGCGTGGGGAACATTGAACGCTTTTTTCGCGCGCTCGATTGCGATGGTCTCAATTTGGTCGACAAATTCAAAACCGCTGTAATAGCGTTTCTTCGGGTATCCTTCCGCATACTTGTTGGTGAGAATTGATCCCAGCGCCTCGAGCAATGCGGGCGAGACGAAGTTTTCGGAAGGTATCATCTGAAGTCCAAACTCTTCTCGCTCAAGTTCTTTCTTTATCAATTCGGCTAGCACTGGGTCCTGCTTTGACAAATTGGGAAGTTTGTAAAACCAGTCGTCGGTCATGCGAACAGCCTAAAACAATGGATAAATTTCAAATTATAAATATCAAAACAAGAATGGGTTTGTTATGCCAAAGGTCGTATTTTGGGACTGGACTGGAACGCTTGCCGACGAAAGCGCACTTGACAAGGCGGTATGTAGGACTATGGAAGAGATGTGCGCGAAAAACAATGGAATATCAACCGAAGAAGCCGTCCAAAGGTTCAATCGAATCCTCAAAAACCTCGAAGGGACTTGGGGATGGCATGATTATACGGAACATGGAAGAAAGCTTGGATGCGACTGGAAAGAGGCTTTGCAGATTAATCTTGAAAAATTAATTATACTTCCCCACGCAGAGGAAATTCTTGATTATTCAAAGAAGCAAGGTTATCTCAATTGTCTTGTGACCAACGCGGTCAGAGATGTGATTTCAATGCGCTTGAAACACAGCGGACTTGAAAAATATTTTGATTTGATACTAGCGTCCGACGATGTCAAATCGATAAAGTCGGAGGGCAAACACTTCGCGCTTGGAATCGAAAGGCTGAAAGCGGATGTCGGAAGTTCATACTCGATAGGCGACAACCCTGTCCAAGATTTGATTCCCGCAAAGAAACTCGGCATTAAGACCGTATTTTGCGCTTATTGGAAGGGGAAAACCCATTATCATTCCGAGCACATATCAAAACAACACAGCCATGATGCGAAAGCCGACTATGTAATCCAGAATCTCATGGAATTGAAAGGTATTTTAATCTGAGAAGGGATTTGATTGCTATGAAAGTCAAACTGCTGGCATATACGCCAAACGCCGATAGATTGGCAGCCGCGTCTGCGTTCTCGACTGTGAGCGAACAGGGAGCGATAGAACTCATCGAGACTGTCGATGACGACAAGATGCGAAAGGTTTTGAAATCGACTGTTGGCAAAGGTCATCACTCTGTCATTGAGCACGCGTCATTCACGTTCAGCGTAGAAGGAGTTTCTCGCGCTTGCACGCATCAATTGGTGCGGCATCGCATCGCATCATACTCGCAGCAGTCGCAGAGGTATGTGAAATACGACAACCCCTTATTCATCGTTCCGCACACGATTGAAAAAAACGAAGACGCGAAAAAGATTTTCGACAAGTCGCTGGAAAACATGATAGGCGATTACAAAAAACTTCTTGAAATGGGGATTCCAGCCGAGGATGCGCGATTCCTTTTGCCCAACGCGACCCCCACAAACATTGTGATAACCATGAACGCGCGCGAGCTCGTGCATTTTTTCTCGCTGCGCTGCTGCTATCGCGCGCAATGGGAAATCCGCGAGATGGCAGACGCTATGTTAAAGGAGGCGAAGAAAGCCGCGCCTGCGATATTCGAAAATGCCGGACCTTCCTGCGTGCGCCTTGGCTATTGCCCTGAAAAGAACAGCATGTCCGACCATTGCAAATCCGTCGGCGTCGAGAAAATAAAGGAAGAATACAAGTCGCTGAAGTGAGTCAAGAAAAAATTTCTACAATCGCTCGAATTCTTCTATGTGGACCAATGGCGACTTGTGCCATATCTCCAAGAACAAATCCTTTCCTGCCGCTTCAACTATTTTCTCGTGAGAAAACTTCTCGACGGCAACAATATCGTCACCCATCACTATCCCGATATCCCCGAGAACTGTGGGGTTGTCTTTCACGGTTGAGCAGTCGCAAAACTTTGTGATGTTTCTAAGCACATTCACAAAATATGCTTTCTTGAAAACGCCCAACGCGGATTTTGCGGCATCGGCGAGCAGCGCGTCGAATGCGGCGACTTTCGGCTTTATCGCATTGAACTTGCACGCATAGAAGCATTTGGAGCATCCGAAGCAGGCGTCGTAATTGAATGACGGTCCTTTCTCTGTGTATTTTATTGCATTTACAGGACAAACTTTGCCGCATGACTTGCACAGCGTGCATCCGCCCGCATACACAGGGCTTCCGCCCTCGTGGACATCCGCCTTGCTTTTCGGCGACAGGGCGCCCATGCCGAGGTTTTTTATGGCGCCGCCGAAACCCGAGCAGGTATGACCTTTCACATGCGTCAAAACCAGAACGCCGTCAGCCTCTGCCAGTTCCTTTGCGATTTCATAAGTCAGATATTTCCCCTTTGAC
>JAZDGV010000029.1:0-2107 GCA_043806535.1 Candidatus Aenigmatarchaeota archaeon | reverse complement strand
TTCAAACCCCTTCAGATTCTGCCCCTTTAACGACCTGAGCAGCATTGGCAGGTATTTTTCCTCGTTCAGTGTTGGAACAATGAAACTTATCATAGCAACCGTGTTTTAATAGGACGCTGGGAGCAGTTATAAACATTTTTGACGCCCGTTTAACAGCCAATATGCGCTTTGAGGGGGCTTTCAGATTTAAATCCCAGTTCATAAACTATGAAAAATGAGAATAGCCTTTTTCACAGATACGTACGAACCGCAAATAAACGGAGTTGTCACTTCAATAAAGGTCCTTGAGAAACAGCTTAGAAAATCCGGGCACGAGGTGCACGTTTTTTTCCCGGCGGGAAAGAAGACGTCGAAGAAAAAATTCATTCATGCGATAAAATCGGTCGAATTCTGGCCATATCCCGAATACAGGATGACAATACCGTCCTCGGAAATCGTTTCCAAATTGAGGAAAATGCGACCGGACGTAATACACATCCAGACGCCCATGCTGGCCGGCCTGCTTGGACTGGCGGCCGCCAGAATTCTGAAAAAACCTGTAATCGCAACCTACCCGACATTGCTTACCGCATACTATGGTTATGTCTTTGGAAGGCTTCCAAAAAAAATAAGCAAGAAAATAGTAATCAAATATACAAAATGGTTTTACAATAAAGTCGATGCCGTAATTGTCCCGACAAACCCGATTAAAAAGCTCCTGGAATCATACGGCATTGAAAAGAAAATAATCGTGCTTCCCAACGGTTTGGAAACTGGAAACTACAGGAAAGTGAGAAATCTCGGTAAAATCCCGATGCTGGTTCATGTTGGAAGATTGTGCAAAGAAAAGCAGATAGACATTGTTATCAGAGCCGTTGGAAAAGTTCTTGCGAAAGAGGAATGCACGCTTGTGATAACATCCGACGGTCCGGACAGGCGCAGGCTGGAATCATTGGTGAAATCGCTTGGGCTGGAAGGCAAAGTGTCTTTCACAGGTTACATCCCGGACAGCGCGATAAAGGCGCTGTTCAAAAAGGCCGACGCGCTTGTATACGCCTCGCAGACAGAGACGCAGGGTATTGTGGTGATGGAATCGATGATGTTCGGTTGTCCGGTGATAGTGCCAAAGTCGCTTGGCTTCAAGGACGCGGTGAAAAACAATTTCAACGGTTTTGCCTACCGCCCTGTTAACGAGGAGACGCTCGCCAAACGCATTCTGGCGCTGATCAGAAACGACAGGCTGAGAAGAAAATTCATAAGAAACAGCTATCGCATGCTGAAAGTTTTCGACGCCAAAAACATCACAAACAAACTTTTAGCTGTCTACAAAGGACTTTCAAACTAGCCGCCTGACAAAATCTTCTCGGCGACAGGGATCATTTTATTCTTCTTTTTCCTGTGCGCTTCCAAGAATTTGTTTATTATTCCTATGATTTCCTCTTTCATCTCCCCGTCCAACAGGCGTCCTGACGCATAATCTTCATAAACGTCTTTGACTTTCTTGTCATCCTCTACAAAATGATAATAATACAGCTCATAAACAACGGATTTCTCCGGATTGCCGCCAAGCCTGCGCTGCTCTGCTATTGTAGCCTGCCCGCCGGTAAGCGCGTTCATCACTTTTTTCCTGACAACCTCGGGCGAATCGTTAAGCGTCAGCATCGACAGTGGGTTGCGCTTGCTCATTTTTGTCTCGCCGTCAAGCGCCCGAAAGAATTTGTGGACTATGGTAGCGGGAGGCGCGAAATCATACGTGTCTTTGACTCTTTCCACGATGTCGCGGCACAGGAATATGTGCGGTATCTGATCCGCTCCTACAGGAACGAGCACGATTTTCTTGCCGCCAAACTCGTCAAGCTGCGGCATGGTTATGTCCCCGCACTGGGTGAACGCGGAGAAGTAAAGCCCGAGCTCGCGTTCGCCGTAAAGGTTCTTCATGTGGTTGGTTGTTATGCGTCTGCTGAACAAATACGCAAGCCTCATCACTCGCTTCTCTTCCGACTGCTTGTATATGCAAGCGTTTTTGGGGTCCAAGCCGAGCGCCAAAAGGTCTGCGACATTGTCAACAGCTATCGCATGCTGCTTATCCAGCGAAAGACCGTTGTCTATCATCCCCTCCAAGTCGGCT
>JAZDGV010000028.1:0-3173 GCA_043806535.1 Candidatus Aenigmatarchaeota archaeon | reverse complement strand
TTTTCTAAAGAAGGTTGAAAGGGTTATTTGTAACTCGTATGCCAATTGGACTTCTACATATTAGTCGATATGCATTTATAACTCTTTCTATGGCAACTAGAATCCATGTTCTTTCCTGGTTTTTTCGCTAATCCTATCCGGCGTCCAGGGCGGGTCAAAGACAAGCTCCACGAAGACTTTCTTTGCGCCCGCCGCCTCGACTTTCCTCTTTATGTCCTCCATGATATGCCCTGCCAGCGGGCATTGCGGCGATGTGAGCGTCATCCTTATCGAGACTTCATCGCCGGAAACTTTGACGTCGTAAATCAATCCCAAGTCTACGACATTGATTGGTATCTCAGGATCGAAACAATTTTTCAGCGCATCCATTACCTGTTCTTTTGTCAGCGCCATGTTATCACTTCTCCTTTACAAATATTTGATATTAATTTATTGGTTCTTCATGTCGATGTCTGGAACAAGCCTCTTTACAGCTTTTTCTTGTATCTTCTCATTAGCAGTGAATTGGAAACTACGGAAACTGATGAAAATGCCATTGCCGCTGCCGCGATGATGGGGTTGAGCAGGAACCCGTTTATGGGATATAGCACGCCAGCGGCAACAGGAATTCCAAGGATGTTGTAGAAAAACGCCCAGAACAAATTCTGCTTTATCTTGTTGACCGTATACGTGCTCAGGTCTATCGCTGTCACGACATCGCGCAAATCGTTTTTCATGAGAACAATCTGCCCTGTTTCAAGCGCAACGTCAGTGCCGGCGCCTATCGCTATTCCTATGTCCGCTTTCGCAAGTGCGGGCGCGTCATTGATGCCGTCGCCTACCATCGCAACAACCTTCCCTTCTTTCTGGAGTTTTTCAATTTCTCGTTCTTTTTCACCCGGCAGCACTTGGGACAAAACCCTGTCTATCCCGGCTTGCTTGGCTATGAACCTGGCCGTCCGCTCATTATCGCCGGTTATCATTATCACCTCTTTTCCCATCCTGCGCAATTCTGTGACAGCGTCTTTCGACGATTCCTTTATCGTGTCGGCAACCGCTATCAAGCCAATCGCCTTGCCGCCTGACGCGACTATTACTGTCGTCTTTCCTTCGCTCTCCAAATTCTGTATTTCGAATTCAAAATCCGTTTTTATTTTATTGTTCTTCATGAATTCCCTGCTTCCCACAAGTATTTTCTTGCCGGAATATGCCGCCTTTATTCCCTTGCCCGCGATTGTTTCGTATGATTTTGCCATTGGGATTTCCATTTTTCTTTTTTCCGCTTCCTCGACTATCGACTCGCCTATCGGGTGTTCCGAGCCTTTCTCGGCTATTGCCGCATATTTCAAAACCTCTTCCTTGCCATGTTTTCCTATCGGGACGATGTCCGTGACGCTGGGCTCGCCTTTTGTAAGAGTGCCTGTCTTGTCAAAGACAATCGTTTGGATTTTGTGCGCGGTCTCAAGCGCGGACGCGTTCTTTATGAGTATCCCGTTCTCCGCGCCCTTTCCAGTGCCGACCATTATCGCCGTGGGTGTTGCCAACCCCAACGCGCACGGACAGGCGATAATAAGAACCGATATGAAAATCCCAAGCGAGAAGACGAAAGTCTGACCCAACGCAAAATACCAGATTGAGAATGAAAGAATTGCAATGAGAATTACCGCTGGCACGAAATAAGCGCTAACCTTGTCCGCCAATCGCTGAATAGGCGCTTTGCTCCCTTGCGCATCTTCCACGAGCTTTATGATGCTGTTCAGCGCCGTGTCGCTTCCAACTTTCGTGGCTTTGAACCTGAATGCGCCATGTTTATTGATCGTTCCTCCTATAACTTCGTCGTTTTTTGATTTCTCAACAGGAATGCTCTCGCCTGTTATCATGCTCTCGTCAACAGAGGAATATCCGTCGACAACAACTCCGTCAACGGGTATTTTCTGGCCGGGTTTCACGATGACAATGTCCCCTGCGATCACTTCGCTTATCGGTATTTCAACCTCCTTTCCTGCGCGGACAACGATTGCGGTCTTTGGCTGCAGCCCTATGAGTTTTTTGATTGCGTCAGATGCCTTGCCCTTTGTTATCGCTTCCAGCCACTTTCCAAGCAGGATGAAAGTTATCACAATGGCAGAAGTGTCAAAGTAGACGTAATTTCCTGCGATGATTCCAAGCGTCACCAGCGCACTGTAGAAATATGCAGCAGACGTGCCTACGGCTATCAGCGTGTCCATATTAGCGTAGCGGGCTTTCAGCGCAAAGTAAGTTCCTTCATAGAATCTCCTGCCGACATAGAACTGGACGGGTGTCGCGAGCGCAAGCGCAACAAGGTTCTGGTAAGCTATGGTTATTCCAAACCATTCCGGGAATGAGAGAATGAACGTGGGAATCGATAAAGCCAATCCGATCACAAACATCGTTTTCAAGCTGTCGATTTCTTTTTCTCTGGCTTCCTTTTCTCTGTCAACGGTCTCTTCTGCTTGCATGATAGCCTTGTAACCCAACTGATGAATCACGTTTTTTATTTCATTTTCGTTCGTTCTAGCCTCATCGAATTCGACCGTCGCCTTTTCGGTCGCAAAATTGACATTCGCACTTGAAACCCCGTTGATTTTTCCCATAGCTGACTCTATTTTTGACGCGCATGACGCGCAATGCATTCCGGATATGGGGATTGAAATCTTCTTCATAATCAAACGCACCGTTTGTTATTTTTATAGCTTGGCATAGAAAAGCACTGCAACATTAGCCGCCGCAACCGCAGCCGCCACCTGTTGTTGCTTTGGCACTGCAACTGCCGCCTGTCGGTGTTTTTGCGCTGCCGGTGTACGCTGCGACAGAACCGTCCGCTTCCTCCACGATTATTTGCCCGCGATACATACCCATCGAGCAGGAGAACTGGAAGGTGCCCGACTTGTCAGGCGTGAATTGTATCACGTTGTCGCCCGAGCTCACAACTTTTCTTATGCCGAAGTCAGGAATTACGATGCTTCTTGAGCAGCCTGTTACGCTTTTCATGTCCGCTACCAGTTGCACAGGAACTCCTTTCTTCACGCGTATCGGATACGGATAATATGTCGAGCCCTGCACCGATAATTGGACTGTTTGCGCGCCATTTGCCGCTGTTGCAACCTTGCTTCCGCCAGTGAAATTTCCAGCGCTGGCGCTTACAACATTGTTTCCGACACTGTAGGAATTGC
>JAZDGV010000027.1:0-5522 GCA_043806535.1 Candidatus Aenigmatarchaeota archaeon | reverse complement strand
CCCCTGGCTTTCCAGCATCTCGAGCGCATGCTCGACTTTCAACAGCTCCGCGACAGCCGATAGCGCGAAGAACGCGTAGCCGGCGTTCTCGCGCTTTATCATCACTTGCAGCCTTTTTTGCAGTTCTATCAATTTTCCTTTCCCGAGTCTGTTTGGCTCCAGCAGGTGCCATTCGACGAGCTTCTGCGCTTTTGTTTCAAGGAATTTCTTGAGAAGCGCTTGTATTTCCTTGAATTGCTGAGGAAGCTCAACGAAAACCCATTCCACGTTCACCTCTTTCATGTAAGGCGCGACATCCTCGTCTTTCTCGGTCCTTATTTCAACCGCTTGGACGCCAAGGTTCTTGCATATTGTCTGGATTTTTTCGTATGTCCCGCCCGGGGACGCTGTCAGCGCGAGTATCAGCGAGTTCGCGGCGGTTTTTTGATATTCCTTCGCTATGAACGGGTATGCGTAGTCGCCTACCGCACGATGGGACTCGTCAAAGATAACAAGGGAGAAGTTGTTCAAACTTAGAACGCCTGATTTGATGTCGTTCTCAATCACTTGCGGCGTCGAGAATATTATTTTCCTGTCGTATTGCAATTTTCTTTTTTCCGGGGATATCACGCCTGTCAGCACGTAAAAATCCTGCGCGGGAAGCGCAAAAAAACTTTCGAATGTCTTTTTGTGCTGCGCCGCGAGCGGGCGCGTCGGGGCGAGGAAAAGAATTTGCGCGTCCGGGAATTTTTCCAGTCGATGCGCAGCGACAAGCGCGGCGAGAGCTGTTTTTCCGAGACCTGTCGGCAGGACTACCAGCAGATTTTTCTTTGTCGCAGTATCGAGGATTTGCTCCTGATAAAGCCGCGATTCGATGGAATTCTCCTTGAGAAATCTGTGCTTCACATATTCCATAAATCTTTAATCGAATCGTTGATTAAATAGGGTTGCGGTCGCACTGTACCATTACGCACACTCCACTGTCCGCTCAATCACGCCGTTTCTCGTCCCCACTCGCACAGTGTATTTCCCCCTGCTGAACACGGGATAGCCGTTTATCAATGTTATCGCCTTCTGCGACGCGAGGGTGAAATTGGCCGCGTTGGTTTTGTTGAGTTGCGTTATCTCGTTTTGCGTCAGCACGCGGTTCCACACAGCGACTTCGTCGATGGCGCCGTTGAAAACACCCCCATTGTTGATGACCACCGAGCCTGTTGAATGGGATATTGGTCCGGGCGAATCAGGAGAATAGCTGCGGCTAACACCGTTGACATAGAACGTCGGTGTCATGAAAGAATTTAACCATGTTAAAGCTATGTGATACCATGTGTCTTTTTCGAAATCCATGTCGATATAGTAATAATTATTGTTTGAGTTTGGGTACCAGAACAAAAGGCCATAATAAGAGTTGTAGTTAAGAGTCCAAGCGCCGGTTTTCTGCACGAAAACCTTGTTTGTTCCGCCCGCACCGTCGTTTTGTAGCCTTGTTGCAGAATTGAACCAGAACATAACAGTGCCATCGGTGACGCTCATGCTCGCACCGCTCCCCGCATCGACAAAGTCATTCACGCCGTCGAAGTTCAACGCATTGCCAAATTTTCCATCAGTCCAGACAGAGCCATAAATAACACCATTGTTATTGGTTCCGCTGTCTAGGGCTTCCAATTTCCTTATTACAATATTACTCACGCCCCACGACTCGTCAAACGCAGGCTGGTCGAGCGTCGAATCAAACTTGAATGCCGCAGGTCCGCCGGCATGGTCGAATTCCACGGAAAAGGGGTCTGCGAGTTCGTTCCAGCCGCCATACGACTGTCCGCATATCTGGGAACCATCTCCGCCATAACTCTTCGACCATATCTGATTTCCATTGTAGAACAGCCTCCCCGACTCGCCGTCCCACGAATCGATTTTAAAGAAAGTGAAATTAACCCTGTACCTGCCAGCAGGCAGGTCGATTGCCTTCTGCGTATAGGCGCCTGCGCCGAATAAATCAAAGCCGCCCATCAGTCCATATGAGCCGCAAGTAGAACTTCTGATATCGGACCAGCCGGGAAAATTCGGATACTGGTCGCCCAGCAGGATTTTCTCGTCATCGAATCTCCAATAGCCGACCAACCCATTGGTGTTGAACCCGCCGAAAAATGGAGTGTTGCGCACGCTGACGCCGTTGATGTCCGCGACAACTATGTCGTCGTCGGTTATGTTCGAATTGGCGCCTGTGTTAGTGACAATCACGGACACGCGGTTGTTGATGCATTGCACCCCGCCGATTGGTATCGCGATGTTCTTCTCTGTCTGTCCTATCATCATGTTCGAGAACCAGGCGTATGCCATGCCCGCAGAACCGACAGTTATGAGCATCAACATGACCAACGCGATGACAGGCGTGACAGCTTTCATATGCGTCACTTCACCCTGAACGCCAGCGGAGACCCTCCCGCGTGCCAGGAGAATCTCGGTCGCACGGAAAGCGAGTACAATTTCTCGGAGTTGTCATCGAGCACTATTGCGCTGCCTTTCCATTTCGGCAGCTCTTCAATGGATTTCTGCACATCCTTGAGAAGGTATGTCTGCATTATGGAGCGCAGCGCTTTGATATCCTGTTCGGCAGTCAAACGATGAGATATCACTATGTCGGCTTGCGACAATGCGTCAGGATGCAGCTTGTAAGGTTGCTGCGTTATGAAAACGGTTGAAATTCCAGGCTCCCTGCCTTGCTTGACCAGCGACAGCAATGCGTCTGACGCTGCGGTTTTCGCGTCGTTCGGAAGGAATTGATGAGCTTCATCCATGATTATCCATACCATCGGAAGCGTTTTCTTCGCTTCGCCTGTCATAGTCTCGATTTCTTCCCGTTTCCTTGCGATAAGCCGCGAATGGTATATTTTCTTCGCGAGCATGCTCATTAAAAGGTTTTTGACACTCCAGCCCTCATAGTGCGAGACGTCTATCACCGATATCCCGCCCGGCGTCATCAGCTCCTCGACATCTGTCCCGTGCTTTTCGAAGAGACCCCAGGATTGCGCTAGCTCGAACCTGTTTATCAAACTTTCTTTTTCTCTCGCATCGGATTTCTGGTCTTCCGATATTTTTCTTATTATGTCAGGCAAATCATACTCGATTTGCGCTTTCTTCAAATCTCTCACGCACCTTTCCAGCAATATTCCAACAGGGTCGAACATGGAGAGATTGAACGTAATCAGCCAATCCTCCACTGAGAATTCCGATGTCGAGAGCGTAAGCGTCTTGTCCCAGATTATGCCGGCAGCTTCAAAATCCTTCTCCTGACCCTTCGGAACGAATATTGTCGCTTCAACGCCGCTCGGCTTTATTTCCCAGTTCCTCAGCAAATCCGACTCTTTGTCATTGGGATTTTTCATGCTCCAGTAGATTCCCATCGGGTCCACTATTATCACTGACAGGTTTTTCCTGAACTCATCCGGAAGGGCAGAGATTTCTTCCGCGATGACAGCCGCAGTGTAGGATTTTCCAGTGCCCCTTTTCCCGCATATGAGAATCACGTGAGGCCTCAGCACATCCATCACTATCTTGTTTGTGAGATGCGCTTCCTCGCCGAGCCCCACGATGTGCTTCCCAAGAAAAGCAGTGCCAGAGGTTCCTAGCTTCTTTACATCGCTGGGATCGCGCCCCACGATTATCTCGTACATAATTAGAATAACCCTTTTGCGTTTATAATGGTTATAGAGAGCAAAAGCGTTAATGGAAAATCAGAATTGGTCTTCTTTGATCAACCTTTCTTTCCAAGAAAGGTTGGGGTATAGAAGTATTATACGCATGCCAAATTTATTTAAGCTTCGTCAAATATCATAGGCTAGTTCTAATACAGCCCAGCGTCAGAAGACGCACATGCGCAAACCGACACAGCGCAATTCGACATATACCTCGGGTGTATGTCAGTCTGAAGCGTGTGTCAGTCGGTGAATGTACGTCAGTCTGCAAATAGGATGGTCTATATGACGTATTACATTTTGGTGAGCGGCGGTGTAATGTCCGGCCTGGGAAAAGGCATTACAACAGCTTCCTTAGGATGCCTGCTCAAGTCAAAGGGTTATTCTGTGACTGCGATTAAGATCGATCCGTACTTGAACTATGACGCAGGAACAATGCGCCCCACAGAGCACGGCGAAGTCTGGGTCACTGAAGACGGAGGCGAGATAGACCAGGACTTGGGTCACTATGAAAGGTTCTTGAACCAGAGCATCCCGAAGGAGCAGAACCTGACAACGGGAAAAGTCTATGGGAAAGTCATAGAGAAGGAGCGCGCAGGCGAATACCTTGGAAAGACCGTCGAAGTGATTCCTCACGTCACGGACGAAATCAAGAGGAGGATAAGGGAAGCCGCCAAAAAGACTGGCGCGGAGATGGTCCTTGTGGAAGTCGGAGGCACTGTCGGCGAGTATCAGAACATGATTTATTTCGAAGCCGCGCGTCAGATGAAGCTCGAAGGCGAGAAAATACTTTTCGTTCATCTCGGCTATCTTCCAATACCGAGCCATCTGGGGGAAATGAAAACTAAGCCGACGCAAACCTCGATAAAGGAGCTTGGAAACATCGGCATCCAACCTGATTTCATCGTCGGTCGCGCTGAACAGCCTCTGGATGACGTGAGAAAGGAAAAAATCGCATTGTTTTCGAACCTCAAAAAAGAGGACGTGATTTCAAATCCTGATTTGGAAAGCATATATGAACTGCCGATGATTTTCGAACAGCAAAACTTCTCTGCCAGGATTCTTGAGAAATTCGGGTTGAAGCCGAAGAAAACCGATATGGAGCAGTGGAAAAAAGTTGTCGACATGATGAAAAACGCCCGGAAAAAAGTGAGGATAGGAATCGTTGGCAAGTATTTTGACACAGGCGCGTTCAAGCTCACAGACTCATATGTGTCCGTAATCGAAGCGGTAAAGCACGCTGCCGCATGGAACAGCCTCAAGCCCGATATTGTCTGGATAGACTCGAAGGATTACGAGAAGGATAAAGAGCGTCTGAACGAGCTCAAGGGAATGGACGGAATCATAGTGCCAGGAGGCTTTGGCTCGTCTGGCGTGGAAGGGAAAATACTGGCAATAGAATTCGCGAGGAAAAACAACACCCCGTTCCTCGGGTTGTGTTATGGGCTGCAGCTTTCTGTCATAGAGTTCGCAAGAAACGTGTGCGGAATGAGCGACGCAAACTCGACAGAGATAGACCCCAAAACAAATTATCCGGTCATTGACATTCTCCCGGAGCAGAAGCAAATTCTCAAGGACGGGAAATACGGCGCGACAATGCGCCTGGGCGGCCAGACCGTCAAGGTGAAAGAAGGGACCATGGCGTACAGGCTTTACGGAAAAAGCGAGGTCGTCGAGAGGTTCAGGCATAGGTATGAGGTCAATCCGCAGTATGTCGAACAATTGGAGCAGGAAGGATTGGTGTTCTCAGGCACAACGCCCGACAAGAAAATAATGCAGATAATCGAGATTCCGTCGCACAAATTTTTCCTGGCAACGCAGTTCCATCCCGAATTCACATCCAGGTTCATG
>JAZDGV010000026.1:0-2741 GCA_043806535.1 Candidatus Aenigmatarchaeota archaeon | reverse complement strand
CTCTCAATCCTCTTTTCCAGCAGCTTTCCGCCGTCGCCGAGCGGGTATTTCATGAAAAGTTCCCTTGTTTCCTTCTCGCCGCCAACCGCTCTTCCAAGCGGCGTGTTCGGATCATTCGGGTCGCCTGCGGGGTCATTTACAGGGACATAGCGAAAAGCGTCAAGGTCCCAGCCTATCGCTTTTGCGTGCATCTTGTATCTCTTTTCCTTGAAGCCGAAACCGCAGAAGTATATGGCCTTGGGAAATCTGCCCGTCCATTGATGGAACCTGTAAATCCCGAATTGCAAGTTTTGGAATCCGTCAAGCGAATAATCCTCGGTTATAGCTTTTTCTTTCACGTCTTTGTTGCCCAGCCACTTGTTCTGGTCTTCAAGGGACCAATAACTTTGCGCTTCTGACAGCGGCATTTGTTTCTTGGTCTGCCCGCCCGCGAAGACCAATGCGGCATCGCGCATCTCCGATGCCAGCATGACGCCCGCGTGGGCATGCTCCACAAAAAGCTTTACATCCTCAGGGAAGGCGGTTATCCAGTAGCTCGGGTTCAAGGAGTCTTTTTCGCCCCTGCCGACATAGACACCGTGTCCTGAAACAAGCACCAGCTTGTCCAACGCTTCATATGCCGTGGAATTTCTTTTGCTCATAAAATCACATCAATTTTCTTCTTGCCTCTTTCAGATGCTCCAGCGTTTCTGGAGAAAATTTCTGCAAATACCTGTCATCGACCATGAGCCATTCCAACCCCGTGTCTTCGCTGCTGCGTGATAAGCCGTTGTTTGAATAATACGTGCGCAAATCAATCTTGCCCAATCTCATCAATCCGGATTTCTGGGAATTCTTGACAGTGATTATCGAAGCGGACGGGTATTTTTCCATCAGGCTTTTCGTGGCTCTCCTCGTTTCGCTTCTCATGCGGTCGAGCAGCATGTTGTGCATGTAACCGGACGAACCTTTTATGTCGTCAACATTGATTGCGTACAAGACGTATCTTGACATATTTCCGTCCTTGAATTTCAAATTGGTGTCGATTGGATTGACGGATACAGCGAACTCTTCCTCTCCGCCCGCGAATGGGACTTTTGCAGTTGTCAAGCAATGCGCAGCTTCAAGGCGAGTAGGTGTTTTGTAAAATTCCCCCGCAATCCGCGGCGGAAGGAAAATCGGATTGTGCTTTGCTTCGATTGTTTTCATGACAGCGTCAGCGCTTTGAGCGCTTTCATCAGCGAGATAAACGCAGTTTGACTTGGATGCGAGTGTTTTTACAGGACCGGTTATGTCCTCGTCGTATGAAAACACCCAGCACGGCCTGCGGTTTTCCGCCTGCTCAATCGTGAATGCCAGAATCTCGGTGTCAGTTTTGGAAATGGAAGGCTGCGCTTTGCTGTAGTCGCGGGCATAGGCTTTTTTAGATTCTGTTCGCCACAGGCTTTTCGCAGGTCCGAACATGTCGCTTAGCGCCTGCGGGAATTCGGTCAATTCAAGCTCTGACAACAGGTCGATTGAAGCCTTTGGCATCCCATAATCGCCAGGCACATGGTTATCATAGAACCCCTTGTATTCCTTTCCAACGCGGTCTAGGACCATGAGTTGCACATAGATTTTGTCCTTGTCCTGTCCGGCGAAATGGCTCGCTGTCTCCTGCCTGGCTGTCATTGTTTGGGTTATTGCGCCATAGTCGTGCTGGCCGAATTTTACGAGAAAAGACGTGTCCATTACCCACACAGGGTCCTGCAAGCTTCCCAACCATCTTCCCAGTCTCATAAAGCATCGCCTTTTCGCTAAATCACTTGCTGAAATAATTTCTCAGGTCCTGTGCGCACGGTTCGCAATAAGTTCTGCCGGTTCTCAACCTGTCGTTGACAAAACCCACCCAATCATGCGGAACATACAGGCCTTGCCTCATGGCGCATGTGTTTGTGCAGTGCGATCCCAAGCTGTAATTAATCGCGAATCCTCTCCCCTCTTTCGGCAGGTCAAAGACATGCCCTATTTCATGATAAGTTTCTTCTTTAATGGTTTCTCTTTGCATCAATCTGTCAGGCACGGACCTGAACCTTCTGACAGATATTATCGTGCCCCGTGTCGGGTGCGCAACACCGACCACAAAGTTTGTATCTGGGATATAGAGGTCTTCCGCGGTTATTATCACATCATAATGTGGATTCTTTTCAACCCAGGGGTCAAAAAGAAGCTGCGTTGCACCATCATGGATATTTACCTGTCCTCTTTGGCGGTTTTTCCATTTTGTGACATACCAGTCAACGCTTTTGTGCGGGACTAGTTCGCCGTCAGGATTCGTATAATTTGGCTCACGCCAGACATCAAAATCAATAACATGGACGCGATTTCCAACGCCAGCTATATCGAGAACCTCTTCCAAAGCGCCCCTTGCCACATTCTTCTCTTCTATTGTCACATCAGGCGTTCTCATAAGATAGACAGGTTTGATTGGGCTTACCCTCGCACTTGGAGCAGTTTCGATTATTCTGACCATAGAAAGCTATTTCTGCCTTTCCGCTATATAAGTATTTCGCTACTGGACAATAGTAAAAGATATATATTGTCTAGGATATAATCACTACACGGTGAGAACATGGTTGTTATTGAGAAAGAGGGTGCGCAAGAACTCATCAAACTCTACAAAGAGCAGCTCGTGGATACTAAAATAAGGATTTCTGACGCTCGCACACTCAAAGAGCTAAAATTCCTACAGGACAAGATTCGCTTCCTTTCCGAGCAAATAG
>JAZDGV010000025.1:0-2804 GCA_043806535.1 Candidatus Aenigmatarchaeota archaeon | reverse complement strand
TTGTCGCATAAACTTTCCTGTCCAGTGTTATTTTTTTCACGTAATTCATGTTCGCAAGGTTCTTCACTTTGCCAGACGGAATTTCCGTTACTATGGCGGAAAATTCTGGAAACTCGTGCTTGATGTCGCCCAAATCGCTTGTCGCACGATATTTATTGAGTTCCTTGTTGTCGACCCACAGAATGACGCGCACGCTTTTTGCAGGATTACCGTTTATTTCCATCGCAAGCGTTTTTCCTATCTTTTTTCCGGATTCAAGGCTTTGTGCGTTCGCCAGGGACACCAGAAATATCGCGAAAATGAAGGCTGCTGCGATTGGGAAGCGTTTCTTCATAAGTTTAATTGGATAAAGTAAAATAAAATCATCACAGGGAATCGGAATGATAGACGTACATTGCCATCTCGAGCAGAAAGACTACGACAAAGACAGGGACGAAGTTATCGGCAGGTGCGAACAAGAGCTGGACGCTGTCATAACCTCATGCGCGGCGCCAAGAGACTTCGAACTCACAATGGAACTCGTAAAGCGCTACAAAAACTTCGTCTTCGCAACCGTTGGCGTCCATCCCGAGTATATCAAAGAGATTGGCAGGGATGAGATTTCGGAATTTCTGGAGACTGTCAAGAAGAGCAAGGACAGCATTGTCGGGATAGGAGAGATAGGACTTGACTATTGGTGGACAAAGGAGAGCGAGTGGCAAGCCAAACAACGCGAACTGTTCGCAGAACTGATAAGGTTCGCAGAAAAACTGAAAAAACCAATAGTTGTCCATAGCAGGGACGCGCATGAAGACACAATCAGAATACTCGAGGAGGAGGGCGCCAAAGATGTCAATATGCACATGTTCGGCGCGAACAACCTTGCAAAGAGAGTTGTTGATAACGGCTGGCTCGTATCGCTGAACACAATCGTGTTGAGGAGCAAAAAGCACAAAAAGGTCGCAAGGGACGTGCCAATTGAGAAGCTGATGTTAGAGACAGACGCACCTTGGCTGTCCACCAAAGGCGGAAGGAACGAGCCAACCGCTGTCACAGAAGTTGCCGTGGAAATCGCCAAGATAAAGAAGATGGACGTCGGGGATGTGAAGGAAATAACCGCAAGAAACGCTGTGCGCTTCTTTTCGCTTGGAATCTGATTATAATAGTATAATAGGTTTTTATCTCGCCTAATTGAATAAATCAACATCCGATTGATATGATATCCATCAAAACGTTCTTCAAGAAGAGGGCGGAAGAGAAGAAACTCGACAATGTGGCGCTGTTCGTCGATGGTCCGAACATGATCAGGAAAGAGTTTAGCTTGAATCTTGACGAAGTGAGGCGCAGGGCGCAGAAATACGGGCGCATTGTAATCGCCAAGGTGTTTTTGAACCAGTTTGCGTCCGAGAAACTCATAGAAGCGGTCGCAAACCAGGGGTTTGAGCCGATGATAGCGCTTGGCGCAGAGGAAGACCAGGACATCGATGTGTTTTTATCGATATCCGCGATGGAAGCCATATTCAACCCGGGAATACAAGTGATCGCATTGGTCACCAGGGACACTGATTTCCTCCCAGTCATACAGAAGGCGAAGTTCTACGGGAAGAAAACGGTTTTGATGGGTTCTGACCCGGGGTTCTCAGTCGCATTGAAGCATGCTGCGGATTTTGTCGAAGACGTGGGAAAGAGATAAGCTACATTTTGTATCTAAGCATCGCAGCTATTCCATCCAGTTCTTTGAACTGATTGCCCTCTTGCGTGTTGCCTGAGATAATCCTTATCTTGGAGCCCAAGCTTTCCGCATGGTCCTCGATGAAACCGACCAAATCCTTCTCATCGGTTATCTTCATCGGGGATTTGCATTTCGAACAGTATTGCCTGTCGCCGTGCTTGAAGTTTCTCTCTTCCTCTATCCTGCAGTTCTCGCATCTCGTCTTGGCGCGCACCCAGTCGAAATCTTCTGTTATCAAGACAGTTTCAACGCTTCCAGCGTCGAGCGCATCCATCACTTTTTCATAGCCATACACAACCAATCCAGAGTCTTTCTGCAGTTCGGTGAAGAATTTCTGCAGAACCTCCTTTTCTTTCGCCACCTGCGTCTGCTGCAGTATGTTTTTTGAACGCTCAATCAGTTCATTGATGCCGCTCTCGTCCGTGTATGAAATGTCAACGGTCCCCAAAACCTTTTTCTGTATCTCATAATGGAGATAATTGTCCTTGAGAAATTCTTCTTTGATCGGTCCCGGTCCGCCTATAATGACTCCGATAAGGTTCTTTTGCTCCAAGAATACTTTTGAAGCGAATTCTCCAATCTCCTTCAGGAAGTCGTTCAACAATCCTTCGCGTATGCGCGAATACCTTGCCTGAGACCAGCCGCCCTTTGATGTTTTCCCGGGAACAATCGATTCTATGTGCTTGATGATGACAATCTTTTTTCCGGTCAGATGCGCGATTGTAGCCTCTGCGCTGTCTATCGCCAACAACCCGTAAACTTCCTTCTCTTCTATCATTTCCTTCAGCGGGTCGAGCACGAATGTCTGGTCGCACCAATACAGCTTGTTCCCTATCTTCTCCGGCGGTTCTATCGCCCAGAGCTGGATGTCAGGAGCTCCCTCTTGCTCCGATGTGTTTCCCGCGAAAATCGCAACTCCGTTTTCAGGCGTCTTGGTGTACATCTTAAGATGCTGCATTATCTTTTCCAACGCGCTCACGACGTTCTTTCGCGTCGTCTTTGACTTTATGTTCTCTGCCGTGCTCTGCTCGTTCCTCAATTGCCCTATGATTTCTACGATCGCGTAGCCGACAGGAACATACACGGATACCAG
>JAZDGV010000024.1:0-10068 GCA_043806535.1 Candidatus Aenigmatarchaeota archaeon | reverse complement strand
GATTACGAAAACTTCATGCACGAGCTAAGGGAGAAGTTCGGAAAACACATCTACGGCTTCGAGCAGTTCGTGCATTCCATGGATGCCATAGCCAAGCACGACAGGGCGCACACACTGATACACGGGATATCTAAGCTACCGTTGATTCGCTGATTTTTCCGTACGCGGGCCTTGTTATCAGAACACCCACCAAGACCCCCACTATTGTCGTGATTGCAAAGCCGCGGACCAGCCCGACCCCTATGAATATCAGCGGAACCATGGCCGCGACAACAGTTGACGCGGAAGCGAAAATTATTACAAACGCCCTCTTTATTTTCTCCTGCCACATCAATTCCAATTTATGCCCAGACATCTTTATCTCGTCGGTTATGATGATCATCTGGTTTATCCCGGTCCCTATCGACGCGATAATACCGCCTATCGATGCGATGTCTATCGTCCATGACAGGAAGATGCCCATGAACGGCACGAGCAACGCACCAAACACTGCCGCAAAGTCAAGGTCCTCTTTCTTGACGGCGGCGTAGATTATTATTACGAGGTTCAGCACCAAAGCAACGACCCACGGATCCCTTCCAAACGCAGCTATTCCCACAATGATGACTATCTCGCTCAGGCTTGTCAGCACCATCGGGATGACAACTTTCAAATTCCGGTATCTTATCATCACTATGGTAGCCACTGCGAGTATCGCAAGCCCGGCCGAAACAAGAGCGCTGTTGAAAAATTCATAACCGAGTGTGGGGGATATGGTGCTCACGCTTCCGACATCGAAAGTGACGGGTAGCGCACCGGACTTCAGTATTGATTGCAGCATGCTTCTTTCCTGCGTCGCCTCCTCCCTCGTCGCCCGCCAACCTTCAATAGACACCTGCGTTATTACGCGCCCGGCTAAATCCGCTGCGACATTTAATTCTGTCACGGGTTTCCCGTCCAGATACAGCACCAACGGGCTTACGAGATACTTTTTTCCGTCCGTATCTACCTTGGAATCCATCCCGCTTGTTATTTTTGCGAACCGCTCGGCGCCGTTCTTGGACAGCAAAATCTGGAACACAAAGCTATATCCGTTGCCAGATTGCTGTATGAAGGAATGCTGGGGGTCGGTGAAAACGGTTTCAATATCCTGGCTGAGAAAGATGTTCGCGAGCGCAATCACCTCGTTCTCGGTTATGTTCGTCAGCTCGAAATGAATGTTTTCCAGATAGAATTTCTCCCCCAAACTCACGACAGAATTATTGATCTCGATGCCGTCTGAAAGAATTCTGAACGGATAGGAATTTTTCCCGAGCTTGATGGTGCCGGCGGCATTATGCGTTTCTGCGACAACTGGCATTTTACCGTCAAAACTTCCCTTCGAAGAGAGCAGGCTTTCAATTATATCGCGGCTTGCGCCCGAGGCTTCCACAATAACATAGCAGTTGTTGATGTCGCAGTTGGACCTGAGATTGACTTCCTTCAGACCGTATGTGTTTATCCTGTTCTGCAAAACAGGTATGATCTCCGAGTTTACCGTTTCGGAAGTTATCTTCTCGCGCGGCGTAAGGGTTACCCGTGTTCCGCCTTGCAGGTCCAAACCAAACTCAAGCGTGTTCTTTGGAATCTCCTTGACGAAGAAACTGACGCTTCTGTTTTCCCCGATGTCAAAACTGTAAGAATTCCCATCTGCGACAAGAAAATGCGAGCCTGGCGTTGCGAAACTTTCAAAATCCGCGACGTTTTTGATTTTGGCCCCGTCTATTTCTGTTATGACCATTCCGGGCTTGATAATATTATACAGGTCGGAATCCGTTCTGACACTGCTAACAACAACGCCTTCCCTCAGATCATACCCTATCGCGAACAGCGATGCGAGTAAGCAGACGAGCAAAATGTAAATCTTATAATTTTTTATGCCTGGCAAAATACCACCTCATTACAGCGACGTTCATCAGCCATGTGTTGGGGATGTCGAACAGGAGACCGAGCGCAAGCACAGCCGAAATTTCTTTCAGCACAGGCGATGGCGAGAAAACAAACATCGTTATCAGGGCGGCAAGCGCTGTCCCCATCATCGTGAACCCAGTCACCCTTGAACTTTTGATATCCTTTTCAACATCCTGCTCTTCCGTCTTCAAAGTCCTTGTTGCCAGCACAACCTCGTTGTCAACGGAGTAACCTACAACCATCAACAGCGCCGCGAGCCCCGCGAAAGACAACGTCATTCCCAAAATATTCATAACTGCTATGGCCTCGATCATGTCCATGAAAGCCGACGACACCATTGACAGCGTGGGTATGAACGCCCTGTAAATCATATATATAACTGCCGCCATGAACACGAACGCGAGAAGAATCGCGATTTGCGCCTGGCTCCAGAATGACGCGCCCAGCGCCGGTCCGACCGTCTGTACGGATGCGCTTAGAACATTCACCCCCAATCCCGCAACCGCCTGCAGGACTTCGGTCGAGTTTGTTTTTTCATCGGTCCTTATTATCAGACCGTACTGCGCGCCCCGCACTTCGGCCGTGCCGAAATCCGTTTTCAACGAATTTTCCAAAGAAACGGTGTCCGGTTTGGAGTCGGTCTGTATTGTTATTTCAGTTCCGCCGCTCAGGTCAACGGATTTTCGTATCCAGTCACCTGTCGTGATCCAAGTGTTTGCGATTATCAACAGCGATATGAAGAATATGCCGAATGTGATATGAAGGGCGTATTTGTTCAACAGCCCGAATATTTTCGCTCGCATGGCCACCAGCCTAAATTAACTTAATTCTTAACTTAAAAACATTAATAGCACTGATAATACTTAAAAACGTGGTTCGATGCAAGACGTGATTGTTGTCGGCGCGAGCATTGCAGGCTTGAGCACCGCGAACGAATGCGCAAAAAAAGGACTAAAAACAACTGTGATTGAAGAGCACGCGCGGCTGGGGGTTCCTGTGAAATGCTCCGGCTTGTATTCCAAGCGCATTTGCAAGCTGGCGGGAATAAACAAATCCTTTGCCGAGCATTCCATCAGGGGGGCAATATTCCATGCGCCGTCGGGATATTCCTTTGAGATTAAAAAAACAGGCGTCGCTGCGTATGTTGTGGACAGGGCAAAACTGGACAGGCATGTTGCCGGCGAGGCGGTGCGCAACGGGGCAAATATAATCGCGAACGCGCGGTTCGATTCCCTCAAATCAACAGACAACGGAATAGCGGTGAAAACAAGCAAAACCGTCCTGAAAACAAAGCTCGTCGCAGGCTGCGACGGCGCGAATTCAAGAGTTTCCGGTTACGTTGATCCATCGCAAACAAAGAAACTCCATGGCATGATAGCGATAACAAACCAGGAGGATTATTCGGATTTCGTGGATTTGTATTTCGATAACAAGAAATATCCCGGGTTTTTCGCTTGGAAGATTCCCAGAGGCGCAACAACAGAATACGGCGTCGCCGCGAGTGTTGAGCATGCCGCAAACGCATTTCGAGGATTTTTAAAAGAAAATAATGTCAAAAAACACTCAACGCTTTCCGGCATGATCCCAATGGGATTGAAAAAAACTTACGCCGAAAGAATCGTTCTGGTCGGCGACGCGGCATGCCAGGTAAAGCCGCTCACGGGCGGCGGCGTGATATACTCCTTGATCTGCTCGAGAATAGCCGCAAACGCGTTCCGCGACGCAATCACCCAGAACAGATTCGACGAAAGTTTCATGAAGCGGTATGAGGATGAATGGAAAAAACAAATCTCCGGCAACATACGGCTCGGGCTTGCGATGCGCGGCTTGTATTCTCTTATGCCGAACTGGCAAATCGATGCGGCGCTGCGGCTGTTGGGATTTGCACCGGCAAGAAAGCTCATAGAAAAATTTGGCGACATGGACTTTACGCTGAAGCTTGGCGCTCACGGCGTGTAAACTTTGACGCCGCCGCTGTCATAAATCTTGTCGGAAAACTGTGATTCAAACGCTTTCATAGACGCGACATAGTCGCCGAAAGACGGATTCGTTGCAAAGCCCGTATAGTCAAACATCACGTAATGCGTTGTGTAAACAATCTCGCCGTATGCGTGCTTGTGAACAAATTCCAGGCTCAAACTTCCGTTTTCGTCAGCCGCGGGCTGCGTATAAACTCTTGTTCTGCCGAACGCTTCGAACATGCCCCTGAAATTGTCTGACGTCTGGACGTTCGGCGATAGGACGAGCATCGCATAATCAACGCCCGTGTTCGCGGCTACGGCTTGAAGCGCCCCATACTCGGCGGAATTCATCCGCCACGGATTCTGGTAAATTTGCTGGGCAGTTGTTAATTTTTCCGGCACGTACAGCAAAAGAATGAACATGAAAATTATCGCGAACAGCGAGACCAGCGGCGGGTTCAATGAAAGGATTTTATTGTCCCGCTCAAGTGAAATTTTGCTCCCAGCCGCTTTCAAAGAAAACTCCGCCAATGCGCCGGCGACAATCGCATAGATTATTGTCGATTGTGCGAAAAACCTTCCTGAGTAATCATAAAGGACCCCAAGCCCAAACATGCCCAGCGCCATGTAGGCGTGCGTAAGGACGTAATCGGCGAAACCCCACACCAGAACAAAGCTTCTCCATTCCCGTTTGCTCCAGACCACGGCGGCCAAGCCGGCCAAATAAACGGCAATCCAGAAAGTTCCGAGCGTTTTGAAGGGATCATAATACCATTCCGGCATTCCGGTCGGTTTTTTCATAAGCTGTTCCGGATAGACGAACTCGATCAGCGAGAAGGCAAGCTTTTCCGAGTATTTTTGCCCGAAGAACGAGGACCATTCCAGCAATTTTGGAATGTAGAAAGCCGACAACGCCAACGCGATTAAGACAACGGCTACAAACGCCTTGCCCGCGTCAACATTGCGCCTTTTCACCAGCTTGAAAACCGAAAAGAAGAGCATCACTGCAAAGACGTATGCCATTGCCAGCGGAGAAGTGATGAACGCAAGACCGGCGACAACCCCGGAAAGCAGGGTGAACGCGGGTTTTCTGTGCTTGCGTTGTAGAAGGAAAAAATACAGCGCCAGCGTAGCGAGCATTATTCCGAATTCGTAGGCCACCTGCCCGAAATAAAGAGACGACAAGTTCCTGGTAGAAACCGCAAAAAGCAATCCAGCGACAACGCCGGCTTTCTTTCCACCGAACACTTCCGCGCAAATCAGGAATATCACAAGTATGGTGAGCGAATCGAAGAATGACGAGAAAATGTTTATCGTGGCCGGCCAATCAAAACCAGATAGTGCATGCATTGATGCAAGCGCCACAGACGTGCCGGGCGGATAAATCCATGTGCCGTTCACGTTGTCCTGCGAGTTTCCATACCAATTTATGTATCTTGGGAAGTCTTCAACAAGCCCGTTATGCGACGCGGTTTCCATAGCCATCGCATAATGCTGTATCGCATCGTAGCTTCCGTACGGCATCGGGTCGGTGAGAGCCGGGTATGCGCGCAGCAGGAAACCGATTGCGAACACAACCAAAATGAACAAATCAATGCGTTCAAATTTGAAACCAAACCCAGGCGTTCTCAAATACAGCAACAGCGCAGCTGCGGACAGCACAAGCGCAAAGAACAGCAGATCCAACAAATGAAAAAACGAAAGCGCAAGGCCTTCCACGAAAACAATCACGACTGACAGCACAAGCGTCAGGCACACGGTTTCTATGCCGTCAAGCTTCCGGCGCTTTGACATTATCTGCGCCGCCAAGAACCCTGTTATCAGCGCAAGGATCAAGCCCAACATGGTACCACATTAAAATTATAGCAAAGAATTAATAATATGGCACTTCCCAGGGTTTCAATTGTAATTCCTGCATACAACGAGGAGAAGGGAATAGAGAAGACCGTGCGAAAGGTAAAGCTGAAGACAATCTCGCTCAGACCTGAGATAATTGTTGTGGATGACGGTTCGAAAGACGGCACATACGCGGTTGCGAAAAAAATCAGGGGAATACGGCTGATAAAACAGCTGTCGAACAAAGGAAAGGCCGAGGCGCTGAAGGCGGGGTTCGCGCTATCAAAAGGAGGGCTTCTCGCCACGATAGATGCGGACTGCACATACCCGCCCGAGAGCCTCGCGTCAATGGTCAAGAAGGCGGAAAGCGGGTTTGACATGGTGATAGGCTCAAGGTTTCTCGGCAAAAACCCAAAGCTTCCCTTTGCGATAGGGTTTCCTCTCTATGCGGCGTCATTGGTTTTATCAAAGATTCTTTCCACGGACATCGTGAAAGACCCGTCGAACTACTACGGCAACGCGTTCTTTTCATGGGCAATCACAATACTCACCGGGAAGAGGATAACTGACGGCTCCAGCGGACTCAGAATTTTCAAAAGAAGCGTCTGGGAAGCAATCGGGAAGGACATAAAAATAAAAAAACCGCCCGGGCTTGAATGGGAAGTCGAAATGACAACGCGGGCCATAAAGAAAGGATTTTCCGTCGCAGAAATTCCGATAAAATATTATCCCAGAGCAGGCGTCTCGAAACTCAGGCCGTTCGCTGATGGGATTAGATTCCTTTCTGGGATTCTGCGCGGCCGGTTTTGAAGCCGAGCAGATAAAACAGCAGCGCAACAAAGACGGCAAAAGAAATCGCCGAAGGAACGTGTTGCCAAACGCCCTTTTCGATTCTCAACTCAACGTCGCCTTCGGACTTTACCAGCATGAAATCAAGATCGGATCTGTGTATCGGGATTTCCTTGCCGGCCTGGTACGCGTGCCAGTATGGATAATAAGTTTCTTTCACAGACGACCATCCGCTCGTGTTGTATAATTTTATCACGGTTCTGTTCATTTCCCATTCTAACGGGGTTTTTTCGCTGAGAAGGACATTGACTATTTCTTCCGCGTCCCCGTCGCTCCACACAAGATCTTTCCCTATTATCGCATGGAATTCGGAATCGTCTATGCCGGTCTGGTCAGAGGCGATTGTTATCATGTAGCCGTTCTCGGTGTCGTATATTTTTTTCCGCACGCTTTCATAATCCCCGGCTATCTTGACAAGTTTGACGCTTTCGGCAAAGACCGTGTCCGGAATTTCAACTATTGCCAAACAACCTTGCCCGTTTTCGTTTCTCCATGCCAACAGGTATCTCTCGTCTTGCATGAACGTGTTGTTCACAGCGCTTTGACCCTCATTGGAGCACAGATTAACTACAACCCAGCGGGTCCAGGACTTTTCATAAAGCGAATAGGTGAATTTGCTCGAAAGCCCGAAATTGAACAGGCTTTGCCCGCTCACATCCTCGAGCAATCCCGCAATTTTTTTGTAATTGTAAGACCCCTGGGGGTACCAGCCCGATATGCTCGGCTTGCCGGCTTGAACGGGAATCGCGGCTACTATCGCACCTTGAAAAATGCCGTATGTAAGGACACGGCCATCCGGGAGCTGTCTCAATTCCTGATAGAGATCCGACAACCCGCTTGCGGCGAGCGGCGCGTTTTCAGTATTCCAGTTCGCGGACCTGAAATTCGTGAGATCAATATATTTCCACACCAAAAGAAGCAAAATAACAGATAACACTGCGCCAAAGAGAACGAAATCCTTCGAATGGAACCCGTTGATTATCTCAAGCACCGAGCCTGCGAGAAGCGCTATTGGAAACACAAGATAAAACGTGAACCTTTCCGCGCCAAAAGAGGAGCCGAAAGGTACGTATTTTGTTATCCCGAGAAACGGCGCAAGTGCCAAAAACAGGACGGAAAAGAACATGAAAATGACAAACATTTTGTTCTTTTCAAACGCGGGATTAACGCTTATCTTATCCCTTCCGATTTTGAGGTTCAATATTGAAATGAGCAGACCCACTGCCGCAAGTATTGTAAATTCGAGCCCCATGGCCTGGAAGCAATAAAAATCAGCGCAATCCCGCGACGGGCTGGAAAACAGAACAAGAAAAACGTCTGGATTGAAACCAGCCTCGCTTGGCGACGCATACTCGGAGTATTTTACATTCGCGACGAACGGCGCAAGCCAAAAAAGCGCCAGAGCCATGCTGAGCGTAGCCGTGTAAGCAAAAATCGCCGCCGCCTTCTTTTTATGCGGCAGGAAATTCAGGACAAAGACCATCCCGAATATTACCGCGGCGAAATATCCTGTCAGATGGTGTGTCAAAAAGATCACGGCAATCAGGATCGCGGACAGGGACGCGTATTTTTTCTCCTCGAAACATTTCAAGAACATTAGAACGGCAACAGGAACCATAGAAAAAGCGAGTATTGTCGGATACTGCCCGGAAAACATCATGTTTGTCGAGAGCCGCGGGGATACAACGGCTATTGCGCCAGCCATAAAGCTTGAAAAGTCATTGAACCCCAAGTGCTTTGCCAGCGCAAACACGCCCAGCGCGAGCCAGACAAAGGACAGTATCATAAGAAAATCGAAAACGCTGTTCAGCCCGGCGTTTGTGAAATAGCTGAGATACACGGTTATGTAGTACGACAATGGCGGATAGAAATCAAACAGCGGATATCCCGCGTACCAGTTGCTGTCCCATATAGGTATCGACCCTGTTTGATCAAGCCCGGCTTTCAACAGCCAGCTTTTATAATAGTGGGCGGCGCCGTCCGTTCTCGGTAGTTGCCCCGCGCCAAGCGGGTAGGATACAAACGCTGCAATCAACAATAAAAGTAGGATAAGAAGATGCTCCGCGGAGAAGTTCTTCATTTCAAAGCTGAGCTTCTTTTTCTTCCATGCCAAATAAAAACCCGCCGCTGAGAAGAACAAGGAAATCCCGATGAGAACGGCGCCATTGATAGGAACTCCGATCATGTTCAAAGCCCATGTAGGAACGAGGACCAGGAATGCGGTAAGCGGCAGCGACAACAAGACCCGCACAACCTTCCTTGTTTCGACCAGCAGATAGGAGAATATAAAGCCGGGGAGCAAAGCTATTAAAAAACTTATAGCATTGGCGCCCAGCAAAAATATAAAAACAGCCGCATACGACAAATAAACCAAGAAACCAGCCGATCTGGCCGGCACTTCAAGTTTTACCATACTTTTATAACGATAATCAAATTAAAAAGTAAGTGATGACATGCACGAACTCCTGAATGTGAATTCAACGGAAAGGGACATGGAAAGAAAATACACCAAGGCGGGGGAGCATCTTTACATGAAACCTGGACAGGCACTCAAGGTTTCCAATCTGGATCGAAGCTCTGCCGCAAACACGCAAGTAACCTTCTTGATGGGCGGCGCTGGGTCGCGCCTGATACACGTCACGCGAGACACGTATTCCAAGCACATGATACCCGTGAACTGGCAGCCGCTCAGCAAATACACACTCGACTTGTGGAAGAATCGCGGATTCTCAAAATTCGCCTTCCTGACAGACAATTCCCACCGCGGAAAATCCATCATGGAATATTACGGTGACGGGAAAAAACTCGGCGTAGAAATCAAATATTCGGTCGAAGCCAAAAAAATGGGGTCTGGCGGGGCGTTCAAGTTCGCCATCCAGAACAAGACAATCAAAGACTCGTTTTTGTACAACCATCCCGATGACATGATTGTGCACTACCCGAATTTTCCTGAAGATTTCCTGAAGGTCTTCCAGGCAGCTATGCGTGAAGGGTATAAAATACTTGTGTTGTGCGTCTCGGGCTCGCTTTATCCCTACGGGGAAGTCGTGGACAAAGACGGAAAGGTCGTCGAGTACGCTGAAAAGCCTTTCATAGAGAAAGATTCCGACACCGGCATATGGGGGATAAGCAAATCCGTGTTCGATGAAATACTTGCCGTGAAGGACGAGGAATTCTCGATTGAGAAGACTATATTCAAAACCGTAGCGAAGGAAGGGAAAATGTGCAAAGTGATAATACCTCCGGAGTACTGGATTCCTGTAAATGACGACAACAGCCTGAAAAAGTTCGAGGATACAATCAAAAGCAGTTCGTAAAATCTGGTGGCATGATAAAATGAAAAAACTGGACATAGCTTTGTTTTCGCTCTCCTTCCTGCTTCTTGCGGTCCTTCTGTCAAATTCGAACCCATCAAAGGTTTTCAGCACGCTGCTTGAAGCGGATGCGCGCTTTATCGCGGCGTCCGTCGCAACAATAACCGTAATAATTGCGG
>JAZDGV010000023.1:0-4365 GCA_043806535.1 Candidatus Aenigmatarchaeota archaeon | reverse complement strand
TGAACATGCTGGAACTGAATGAAAAGCATCCTGACCTGTATAAGACGCATTATCCTGTCAGCAACGATATGACCGCGCGGCTCAAGACGGTGAGGAATGAACTTCTGAGAGGCGGAATCCAGATGTCGATGAATCTCGCTTGATTCGTCCCCGATAATATTTAATAAACCAATTGCAATATATTTAAAAACGTATTACAAAATTATTTTATGGTCGCTTCGCAGATATACATTGCAATTTCGATTCTTGCGCTGGCGGCAATCGCCATACTTGTATTTTTTGTTAAAGGGAAAAAGCAGAAAAAACTTTCCGCGCTGGCAGGTTTGTCATTTGCATTCGTGGTAGCGGGGATTGTTTTTGGCGATGACGCCCAGGTCGGATATGGGCTTATTGGCGCCGGCTTGGTTCTTGCAGTGATTGACATCGTTGTAAAATCGAAGAAAAGGTAAATTGACGCACAGCGTCAGACTGAAACATGCGTCATACCGAAACAGCGCATCAGACTGAAGCAGACTTTGGGTCTGCTTCGAATTGTGACTCTGTTTCAACTGGCACTTGTTTCGATTTGTGACTGCGTGTATCCTATGAATGCTCTAGACTTGCCTGAAGAAATATCCGTCCAATAGCGCATCATCTTTAATTGAGCCGTCAATCAAGAAAACGACCCTGTTTATTTCGTCTATCTCGTTGGTCAACCTCGTCGAAAGTCTTTCCAGACTTCTCATGTTCACGGGCTTTTTTGCATCGCGTCTTTCAATTGCCAAAACAAATCTGTATGTTCCATAATCGCCTTGCACGCCTGTGGTCAGGGTCGGCAATAGCTTCGACCTAAAGCCGTGGGGTTCGATTATGCTGTCTGCATAGGATTCGACATTCCCTTTTATTTCGAAGTACCTGAAAGTTGCTTCTAATTTGCGCAATAGGCTGCTTTGTCGACGCCAATCCGAGTAGAGAACTAGCTCTTTCCCCATATAACAATGTGCTTTCTTATGAATTAAAACTTGCCGGATACATTACAAAAGTGTTAAATGCTCCCACCGGGATTTGAACCCGGGTTGCCGACTTTCTTTCAACCCTTTCCTTTTGCAAAGAAAGGGTAGGTTATCCAAAGAAAAACTTCCCTTAGTCTTCTTCTGGGATAACTTACCGCTTTCCCTATCCGAGGAAAGCGGGAGTCGAAAGGCCGACGTCCTTGCCGGACTAGACGATGGGAGCCTACAGGGAAACCAAGGTTTCCCTTTGTAGCTAACCTTTCCTATTCTGACGCATGCCGTTGGTATGCGTCTACATCAATCGTTTCTGTTTTTATTGGCGCATGGGCCCGATGAGATTCGAACTCATGACCTCTGCCGTGTCGAGGCAGCGTCCTAACCGCTAGACGACAGGCCCTGTCATATTCTATTATTTTGGCAATCTCTATTATAAGCGCTATAAGCCAGAATCCAGCTGGCACATCGTCATTTGTCTTAAGCGTATACGTTACATTTTTATTTATACCTATCCAACCGAAAGGTGGAAAGAGGCGTTGAAATGGGCGATATTAAAGGAGGAATCGTCGGGTATGGCGCATACATACCTCCATACCGAATAAAAGTCGAGGAAATAGCCAAAGTCTGGAACAAGAGTGCGGAAGGCATAAAGAGCTCGCTGGGATTGACGGAGAAATCGGTTCCGGGCGTGGACGAAGACGCGGTCACGATATCGGTCGAAGCAGCGAGAAACGCAATCAGGCATGCGCAAATAAACCCACAAGACATCGGAGCCGTTTTTGTGGGATCTGAATCTCATCCATACGCCGTGAAGCCGACAGCGACGATGGTCGCGGAAGCGGTCGAAGCGACCCCAAATATGACAGCCGCTGACACGGAGTTCGCGTGCAAGGCGGGGACTGTGGCGATACAGATCTGCATGGGCATGGCGAAAGCAGGAATGATCAAATACGGATTGGCGATAGGCGCTGACACTTCGCAGGGTATGCCTGGTGACGCATTGGAATACTCGGCAAGCGCGGGAGGCGCCGCGTTCATAATAGGAAATGACATAAAGAATTCAATCGCAACAATCGCGGACACATATTCATACACGACAGACACGCCCGACTTCTGGAGACGAGATTTGCAGCAATTCCCGAGGCATGGAGCAAGATTCACAGGCGAGCCAGCATACTTCCGCCATGTGATAGCCGCAGCCAAAGGCTTGATGGAAAAGACAGGAGAAAAATTAGCAGATTTTGATTATGTCGTGTTTCACCAGCCGAACGGGAAATTCCCGCTCCGCGCAGCGAAAGAGCTGGGAATAGCGAAAGAAAAACTGGAAGCGGGATTGCTCGTGTCCCACATCGGAAATACTTATTCGGGCTGTTCATTGCTCGGGCTGTCAGCCGTCCTAGATATCGCAAAACCGGGCCAGAAAATATTGCTGGTTTCTTACGGCTCGGGCGCCGGGTCGGACGCGTTTTCGATAAAAACCACGGATTTGATTGAGACAAAAAGAAAATTCTCCTTTCCGGTGAAAAAATACATGGAAAGAAAATTCTATCTTGACTACGGAACATATGTCAAGCACAGGAAAAAACTTATCGGCATATAGTTAATGGGTGGATGACATGTTTAGAAAAGTTGCAGTGATTGGTGCCGGCCTTTGCAAGTTCGGGGAGCAATGGGAGATGTCCATAGGGGAGCTTATCGCCGATGCCGGAATCAAGGCAATAGAGAGCGCCGGAATATCCGGAAAGGACATACAGGCGATATACGGGGGCTCGATGTCGGCTGGAAGGTTTTCGAACCAGGAGCATGTGGCAGCGCTGATCGCAGACCAGATGGGGCTTAACCCGCTGCCAGCTGTGCGCGTCGAGGCAGCGTGCGCATCAGGAGGCGTCGCTTTCCGCCAGGCTTACATATCCATAGCGTCAGGTTTGTACGACTTGGTGGTCGTGGGCGGGGTTGAAAAGATGACGGACGTGTCGATAGAAGAAGCAACATCAATACTCGGCGCCGCGTCGGATTATGAGTGGGAAGTTTTTCACGGCGCGACATTCCCCGGGATATATGCGATGATGGCTCGCAGACACATGCACGAGTTCGGGACAACAGAAGAACAGATGGCAAGCGTTGCAGTAAAAAACCATTTCAACGGCTCGATGAACCCCATTGCCCAATACCAGAACAAAATAACAATCGACGATGTCATGAAGTCTTCGGTTGTCGCAAGCCCGCTAAAACTGCTGGACTGCTCGCCAATCACGGACGGCGCAGGCGCAGTCATAATATGCTCGGAAGATTATGCGAAAAAAATGAACGCAAGGAATCCTGTGTGGGTCGCGGCTTCGGCGCAAGCAAGCGACACGCTCGCGCTTCACGACAGAAAATCGTTGGTGGAAATAAATTCGACAAAAGTGGCGGCAGCTGAGGCGTTCAAACAAGCCGGCATAACGCACAAAGATGTGAATCTCGCGGAAGTCCACGACTGCTTCACAATAGCAGAAATACTGGCTCTGGAGGACATGGGATTCTTCAAGAAAGGCGAAGCTGCGCAAGCCACTTTCAACGGCGAAACTGCGCTTAACTCCAAGCTGTCCGTGAATACCTCGGGCGGATTGAAAGCCTGCGGGCATCCGGTGGGCGCAACAGGAATCAAGCAGATCGCGGAGATTTTTTACCAATTGAGAGGCGAAGCCGGCAAGCGCCAAGTGGCCAATGCCAACATAGGACTGGCTCACAACGTGGGCGGGTCCGGCGCAACGGCTGTTATCCACATATTCTCAAAAGAGAAGAAGGGTGCATGACATGGTACACGTGGCATCGACATGGAGAAGGATGAAATATCGGTATAACCTGTACGGTAACAAATGCGAAAAATGCGGCACAGTGGATTTCCCGTCAAGGATAATCTGCCCCAAATGCAGGCGCAGCGGAAAGATAAAGGAAATAAAATTCAGCGGACTTGGGAAGGTTTATTCTTTCACTCATGTCCATGTTCCGCCGGAAGGCTACGAACTCCAGATTCCATACATTCTTGCAATAATCGAACTTGACGAAGGACCAAGACTTACCACGCAAGTGGTAGAATGCGACATAAAGGATGTCAAGATAGGCATGCCTGTTGAGATGGTTTTCAGGAAACTTATCGAGGACGAGGACTGCGGACTGATTCATTACGGTTTCAAGTTCAGGCCTCTTTTGATAAATGCGAAAAGGTGATTTGATGATTGAAGAACTGGTTGAAGGATTAGCGAAGAAGAAATACAAGCTTCACGAGCTTGAAAAAATCGCATTTGAACGTCTTGGGAACAAGGAAAGCGAATGGAATGAGGCGTGCAGGAACGCGAGCGCCGCGCGCCTTAAGTTCATCGAAAAAACATCGAAT
>JAZDGV010000022.1:0-5785 GCA_043806535.1 Candidatus Aenigmatarchaeota archaeon | reverse complement strand
CCAGTCGTTTCGCTCGGAGCTTCCTCGGTCATCTCGGCGGCCGGAGCGGTTATGTGCTTGATTATCACGACATCGCCGACAGCTTGCACCATCGGGAACGGGACGATAACCCCCCTCTTTCCGCCTACGACATTGGCCAAGTAAGACCCACGCACAGCCTCGATTACAATGGCGCGTATCTTGAATTTCGTTATGTCGAATTCAAGGTCGGAAATCTTGCCACAGTATGCTCCTCTGTCCGTGAAAACATCCTTGCCGAAAACTTCGGAAACGTCTTTTACATTAATAGGCATTTCATCAACCTCTGAAAACAATTTTACTAAGTATATTTATAAATACAAATATAAAGGTTTGTTCAATTGCGAATGAGGATAAATATCAGGGCTGTCGGGGTCGCCTAGTCCGGTTAGGGCGCAGGTTTGCTAAACCTGTGGGCGAAAGCCCTCGCGGGTTCAAATCCCGCCCCTGACGCTTCACAGGAAAGAATAATTGTTAAATTGAACGCCCGTATTGATGCGGCTGTGGTCCAGTGGCTAAGACACGAGCTTGCCAACAACCCTTTTAGAAAAAGGGTTGATCGAAAAACGCGAATAGTTCGTAACCCGGGTTCGAATCCCGGCGGCCGCATGCGTTAACGTGTATAGATGTCAGCTGGAACAGACCATAGGTCTGTTTCGAATTGCGCACAGTTGACGCATGCGCAATTAGACACATACCTCGGGTATGTGTCAGTTGGCGCTGCGTCTAGTTGCAACTAAACAATGTCTGCGCTGGCGCTTGCCGCTATCCAAAATATATTAAAGCAGAGCCTCGTTATAACCATGGGTGTGCAAAATGGGTGAACGCCTTTGCAACTGTGAAAATAAAGTACGCTCTTTCTAGTCCGAAGAATCTGCAAACGCTTGTCGCTGAAACAGGGTTGCCCGAAAGGACTTTGAGATACAACCTTGAAATTCTGAAGAAGGGCGGCGTTATCGAAGAAAGGCTTGTCCTCGGAGACATGAGGAGGAAGTTATTTTTCTTGGGTGATTAATAATGAATAGGGGTAACATGCCAATCAACATTCTGAAATGGGTCGGGAACACGCCGATAGTGAGAATCAAGAAGATAGCAAATCTCAAAGGCGTGGAATTGTGCGCAAAGGCGGAATTTCTCAATCCAAGCGGTTCCATCAAGGACAGGATTGTAAAATACATGATAGAGTCGGCTGAGCGAAAGGGGTTTTTGACGCCCGGTGCGACAATCGTTGAGCCGACTTCGGGAAACACCGGAATAGCGTTCGCGATGATATCCGCAATCAAGGGCTACAAGTTTGTCGCTGTCCTGCCGGAATTCGCAAGCAAGGAGAGAATAAAAATCATGAGGCATTACGGGGCGAAAGTTGTCTTGACGCCCAAGGAAGCCGGCATTTATGGCGCTGTCCAGAAGGCCAAACGCTTGGCGCTGAAGGGGATGGTTCTTCTGAACCAGTTCGAGAACGTTGACAATGTCAACGCGCATCACCAGACAGGCTATGAGATATTGCGCGAAGTGAAGCGCGTGGACGCATTTGTCGCGGGCGTCGGAACCGGAGGGACGCTGATGGGAGTCGCAGAAGTGCTGAAGAAGAAAGCGCCTGGCGCACAGATAGTGGCGGTCGAACCTTATAATTCTGCTGTGCTTTCTGGCGGGGCGCCTGGCGCCCATCGCATCGAGGGCATCGGGGAAGGATTCATACCCAAGCTGGTTGAAGACAGGATGAATTTAATAGATAAAATCATTAAAGTCAAAGATAGTGATGCCATAAGGATGGCGGCAAGGCTTTCCAAAGAGGAAGGCCTTTTCGTGGGAATTTCCTCTGGCGCCAATGTTGTCGCATCGTTAAAGATCGCAAGGGGGATGAAAAAAGGCGCTGTTGTGACAGTATTGCCTGACAGTGCGGACAGGTATATGGACACTTACAGGCTGTGAAGTTGGTGGGATAGTAAGCTGTGGTGGCAGATCGGCTATGCAGTCGCCTGCAGTAACCTTTTAGAAAAAGGTTAATCAAAATTGGCAGTAAGCGACATAGAGGAGTTCGACTCTCCTCCACAGCTTTTTTCGGTTCACTATGGCAACCGTTATAAATCTTGAAAATGATTTGAATATCATGAAAAGATTGTTCAAACCCGCGCTTCTGGTGATCAGGAACAAAAAACTCCTTGTGGTGCGCGAGGGCGGCAGCGACTTCTGGCTTACTCCGGGCGGCGCGCCCGAGAACAACGAAAACGACGAGCAGTGCCTCAGGCGCGAAATAATGGAAGAGATTGGAGCTGAAATCGACAGGAAAACCCTGAGGTACTTCGGTGAATTCGAAGACCAAGCGGCGCACGAAGCAAACACCTTGGTTCACATAAGCGCGTATCTGGGCGACGTCAACGGAGAGATAAAGCCGAGCATGGAAGTCGAGGAACTCGCATGGATCGGAGAGAACACGACGCTGCTTCTATCGGCGATAATCAAGAACAAAATACTTCCCAAACTTGTCGAAAAGGGTTTGGTCAGATGAGCAAAGCCGAGCAGATTAGGAATTACGCTATTGGCGAGTTTGAAAAATCCGGGCAGAAATGGTTTGTTGAGTTACATTTGAAAGTCGTCGAGAAATTGGCGCTTGAGCTGGCTAAAAAAGAACACGCGGATGAGGAAGTCGTGAAGCTTGGCGTGTGGTTGCATGACATCTGCTACGCCGAATCTGAACCAATCAGTGCAGAAAGGGGGGACGACAGGCATGACGTTATTGGTGCTGAAATGGCCCGGAAAATTTTAACAGAATATGCATACGATGAAAAAATTATAGGACGGGTTGAAGAATGCATTCTGGCGCACAGGTGCAGGGATAAAAAACCAAGCACTTTGGAAGGGAAGGTGTTGGCAAGCGCTGACGCGATGAGCCACATCGAGAATTTTTCACTCTTGTTGTTTTTGGGATTTGTGAAAGATAAGATGACAATACAAGAAGTTTACAACTGGCTGAGCAGGAAAATCGACAGGGATTGGAACGAGAAGATATTCTTTCCCGAAGCCAGAGGCATGGTAAAAGACAAATATGAACAAGTACAATCGATATTGAACGGGATGAAAAAATCCGCGTGATGCCGCATGACGTTGATGTTCTACAATACGCTGGCAAGAAAGAAAGACCCTTTCGAACCTATCGACAGGAAAGGGAAGAATGTGAAGATGTTCGTGTGCGGTCAGACTGTCTACGATGACGCGCACATGGGGCATGCCAAAACCTACTTGAACTTCGACGTAGTTGTGCGCTGGCTGAGATATCTCGGCTACAAAGTCCAATACATACAGAACATAACGGACGTGGACGACAAGATAATAAACCGAGCGAAAGAGCGCAACCTCACCCCAGAGGAAATTTCCAATTACTACACTAAACGCTTTTTCGAAGACATGGAGGCGCTCGAGATACTCAAAGACGTGAGCCAATACCCGAAATGCTCCGAGTTCATAATCCAGATAATCGAGCAAATCGAAACGCTCATCGAGAATGGGTGCGCATATGCCGTAGGAGGCGATGTTTACTTCGATGTCGCGAAATACCAGGACTATACAAAACTCTCGGGAATGAGCCTGGAGGATTTGAAGAAGCATCGCATAGAGCCGAACCCTAAGAAAAGAAACGTGTTTGATTTCTCGTTGTGGAAGCATCAACCTAACGCTGAAATCGGCTGGGACTCGCCCTGGGGCTATGGGCGCCCCGGTTGGCACATAGAAGATACGGCGATGACATTTGAAATCTTTGGCGAGCAGTACGACATTCATGGGGGCGCGAATGAGCTGATATTCCCGCACCACACAAATGAAATCGCGCAGGCGGAGGCTGCGAGCGGAAAACAGCCGTTTGTGAAGTACTGGCTTCACTCAGGCGTGTTGAACATACGCGGGGAAAAGATGTCAAAATCGTTGAAGAACTTTGTGACGATACGCGAAGTCCTGGAAAAATACGACGACGAGATATTGAGAATGTTCTTCGCGTCCACGCATTATAGAAGCCCCATAGATTTCTCAATGGAACTTTTGGAGCAGGCAAAACAGAAACTGGACAGCCTTTACGGCACTCTCAACGACATCGTGTTCTTCGCGGACGTTAAATCGAAACCAAACCCGGACGCCATGAAGATTGCTGAGACCATGAAGAATGAATTTGCAGAAGCGATGAATGACGACTTAAACACGCCCCTGGCGATAAAGGCGTTTTTCGACGCGGCTGGCAAGCTGGGCGCCATGGTGCCAAAAGGGGAAATATGCCCGAAAGATGCGAAGGAAATCGTGAACGCGTTCAAAGAGCTGGGCGCAGTGATAGGGATTCTTGATGAAAATGTCGGCGTTGAGAAGCTTCCAGATTCGCTTATGAGCATTGTCGAGGAGCGCGAACAGGCAAGAAAGAAAGGCGATTTTGCAAAGTCCGACGCGCTCCGCGATGAATTGAAGGAAGCGGGAATCATTCTCGAGGACACCGGCAAGGGCGTGAGATGGAAAAGAACCAGGAAAAGATGAAAATATGGAAGAGCGATATTCGCGCCAGACAGCCTATCTGGGAAAAGATGCGCAGGAAAAGCTGAAGATGTCGAAGGTGTGCATCATCGGCTGCGGCGGGCTCGGCTCGTGTTCTGCGGAACTTCTCGCCCGCGCGGGCGTCGGAACAATCAAGCTCGTCGACAAGGATATTGTAGAGCTTTCTAATTTGCAGCGCCAGCATCTCTACACTGAGGAAGACTTGGGAATCCCCAAGGTCGTCGCGCTCGGAAGGCACCTGAAAAAAATAAACTCCGAGATAAGAGTTATGCCTATTTGGAAAAACATCGGCGCGGACAACGCGTCCGGGATAATTTACGATTGCGACTTGGTTCTTGACGGGTTGGACAACATGGAATCGCGATTTGCTTTGAACCGCGCGTGCGTTGAAACCAAAAAACCTTGGATATACGCGTCAGTGATAAGGTCGTCCGGATTTGTCAGCTTTGTAAAACCTGGCGCAAATTGTCTGGAATGCTTCATAAGAAAAATCCCGAAAACCGGAGACAATGCGGCACTGGGCATAATCAATCCGACGCCGACAATCGCAGCCTCGTTGCAGGTCAATGAAGCTATCGGTTTTTTGACAACCGGAAAATCCGGCTTGGCGTCCAAGCTGCTTCATTTCAACCTCAGGGCGAATGAATTTAAAATATTCAAAACCAAGAAATGCGGAAAATGCGCGGCGTGCGGCAGGAAATAGGCTTATTTCCCGCGCGCCAGGCGCATATGGGATTCGCCAAGCTCGTATTCGTTCGCCAATGTTCCCAACAGATTCAACTCTTGCGCCAAAACAGACGCTGCGACGATTTCCGCCAGTTTTTTCGCATTGTCGCCGGGCGTTTTTCCTGCGCCAGCGCAACCCAGGATTTCCAGGCATTCGCGCGCTGTCGCGTATCCCATGCCGCCGCCTACTGTGCCGACCTCGACGCACGGAAGCGACACTGAAAAGTATAAATCCGCGCAATCAGACGCACATCCCTGATGTGCGTCAGTCGGAACCGCTTCTGCCGTGACAAAGCATGACGATGATTCGACGACTTGCGCCGCGTCCTGCCCTGTCGCGATGAACATCGCGGCTATCGTGTTCGCTGCGTTTGCGTTGCAGCCTGTCGCTCCAGCGAGCGCAGATCCCTGATAATTCTTGATGAAGTTTATTTTTTCAATCGTCCTCGCGTCTGTGCTGTAAATGCTCTTGAGAACGTCTTTCTTTATCACGATTTCCGCTTCGATGGAT
>JAZDGV010000021.1:0-3560 GCA_043806535.1 Candidatus Aenigmatarchaeota archaeon | reverse complement strand
TGTGTTTCGAGCTGTCACGAAAGGTTACGTTTTGATGTCCTTGCTCTTCAAACGAAGGTCCTTTGAGCCGCATTTCCTGCACTTTATCTTCTTTGCCTGTATCTTTTTCAGGCTTGCGCGAATCTTGGCGTTGCAGTGCATGCACACATATACGTTCCTGAAAAGCCTCGCCTCGACTTCCGGGAATTTTTTCTTCACCATCTCAAGTTCACCTTGGTTTGTAAATCATGGTTGTGATTTGACACATGCGCAATTAGAAGCAAGTGCCATTCGAAACAGACTTCGGGTCTGTTTCAGTTTGACGCGTGCTTCAGTCTGGCGCTTGTGTCTGTTTGCGCTCACCTTAATCAGATATGTTTGGGCATATTACAATTTAAACTTTAGATTTTCATTGCCTTTAGTATTCTTATCCTTTCCTCCACGGGCGGATGCGTTGAGAACAGGCTTCCAAGCGTTCCCGAGAACGGGTTTACGATGAACATATGAGCAGTCGCCTGGTTGCCACGCAGCCTTGTGCGCGTTGATGCCGACGCTATTTTCTGCAGCGCGGACGCCAATCCTTCCGGATTCTTGCTCAGCGCAGCTCCTGTTTTGTCAGCGCCAAACTCGCGCCTTCTCGATATCGCCATCCGGACCAGCGCGGCTGCCATCGGCGCGAGAATCATCATCAAAAGCATTTCCATCCCATTTTTTCTCTCCCCGTTGCCGCGCGATCCGGTGAAATATGCCAACTGGACAAGGTATGTGATGGCGCCGGCTATTGTCGCTGCCAGCGATGAAACAAGTATATCATGGTTCTTGATATGCGATATTTCGTGCGCGAGCACGCCTTCAACTTCGTCGTCGTTCAGCGTTTCCATCAAGCCTGCCGTGACAGCTATCGCCGCATTCTTCGGGTTGCGTCCTGTCGCGAATGCGTTCGGGGATTTGTCGCTTATTTTGTACAATCTTGGCATTGGAAGGTTCGCTTCGCCGCATAATTTTTTGACCATCCTGTGCAGCGCCGGGTTTTGCGGCTCCGTTATTTGTTTTGCGCCGTACATCGACAGCACGATTTTGTCCGAGAACCAGTATGCGATAAAATTCATTATCAGCGCCAAAATCAGCGCATAAGTCATTCCGGACGCGCCGGCGAAAGCGTAGCCTATTGCCAGGAATATTCCTGTCAATAATCCGAGCAGCAGAGTCGTCCTCAATGTGTTTTCAAAATTCTCGAACATCATGAAACA
Organism: Candidatus Aenigmatarchaeota archaeon; assembly: GCA_043806535.1. GTDB lineage: Archaea > Aenigmatarchaeota > Aenigmatarchaeia > JACPZZ01 > JACPZZ01 > JAZDGV01. The sequence goes on along the minus strand of JAZDGV010000021.1, from coordinate 2,331 downwards.
CCGTGTAGTTTTTATGGTTTCTGCGATTTAAAGTTTCAAGAAAGCATTTCCCAGATTATCACGGACATCTCTTTTGCGCTCTCCAATGCCGTTTTTCCGGTTGTGTTTATCTCGAAAACTTTATGGCTGTGAAAATCCATGGATTCGCCAAATATCAAATTCAAGCGCTCCGCTTCGAGGTTTTCCTCGATTTTCTCGGGCGCCCATTCTTTTTCTTCCATCCTTCTTTCCAATTCAACCGGGTTTGTCCTCAGGACGAAAACGATGTCGCCTTCAAGGTCATGCGCAAAATGCGATTCGATTATGAAATTCCCGCCTTTGCCTGTCACGGCTTTCAGGTATTTGCGCAGTTTTTTCATATCAACGTCCTTGGCGTTCCTCTTCTTGTCCGTGCCTGCGTAGAGGCGGTTCTTTAGGACTATGTCATTGAGGTGAATGACGTTGAATCCCGTCCCTGCCCTTTTCATTATTTTGGCAAGTTCCTCCGAGACGCTCGTTTTCCCTGTGCACGGCGTGCCAGTTATGATAATTATCATATATACTCCGATTTGATGTTAAATAGATAAATGCAATTAAGATTATTACTTATGTCAAGCGTGCGCAAACATCAAAGATTTGGGAACAGGGCGATATGAATGGCGATCAAGGAGCATTCCAGGGAATTTGAAGTTTGGGCGGAGAAATACAGGCCAAGGGACTTTGGCGACGTTGTCGGGCAGAAGCCGATAGTGGAGCATGTGAAAGCCTTCGTTGAGAACAAAAACATACCTCACATGCTTTTTTCAGGCCCGGCCGGCTGCGGAAAAACGACTTTGGCACTGATTATCGCGCAGAAGATGTTTGAAAAATCCTGGCGCGAGAACTTTCTGGATTTGAATGCGAGCGACGAGCGCGGAATCGATGTGATACGCCACAAGGTGAAGGATTTTGCGCGGACTAAGTCTCTCAGCGGCGTGCCGTTCAAGATAATCTATCTGGACGAGGCGGACGCGCTCACCACGGAAGCGCAAAATGCGCTGCGCAGGACAATGGAGAATTATGCGCACAGCGCAAGATTCATTCTGTCATGCAACTATTCCTCGAAGATAATCGAGCCAATCCAGTCCCGTTGCGCCGTTTTCAGGTTCCGGGTAATCGCCGGCGAAGAGATAGAGAAGCACTCCAAAGAAATCGCCCGCGCGGAGAAGGTTAAAATCAGCGAATCCGGCTTGAAAGCCATCGCAGAGATATCGCGCGGCGACATGCGAAAGGCGATTAATTTGCTGCAGACAGCTGCCACTTCAAAGACCGGCGAGATAAGCGAGAAAGCCGTGTTCGAAATCGCAGCCAAGGCGCGCCCTGCGGATGTCAGGGAGATGTTGGACGCGGCGATCAAAGGAAATTTCGCAGGCGCTCGCGAAAAGCTTTTGGATTTGATTGTAGCGCAAGGGCTTTCCGGCGAAGATCTTGTCGCAGAGATTCACAGGCAGATTTTCGACTTGGACATCTCCGAGCAGGACAAAGTCAAACTTGTCGAAAAAACCGGCGAATACGATTTCCGCTTGAGCGAAGGGGCGTCGGATTTGATACAGCTTGAGGCGTTGCTCGCCCAGTTCCTGCTCGTCGGGAAGAAATAACTTAATCACCAATCCCGTACTTGGTCTTGAAGTATCTCTTGATGCTTGCGAGGTCGCGCTCCATCAGAACCTTGGATTCGGGGCATGCGGCAGGAATCGCCTGCGGCCAGTCGATGTAATACAAATCCCCGCCGTCCGTTATCATGATGTTGTATTCGGAAAAATCTCCGTGCACCCAGCCGGCGCCAACGGCTTTCTGGTAATCCTCGAGAATGACATCGCGCGCATTTTCAGGGTTTTCAAGCCTGATGTCGACAAGCCTTTTGGCAGGAACAGATTTGTCGCCGATTAGCTGCATGCAGACCGCGTGGCGGTTGATTCCATATGGCGCAGGCACGGGAATCACGCCCTTGAGTTCGCTCAGCGCCATGAACTCGACCTGCGCTTTCGCTCGCGGCACGTCCACTTCAAAATCCTCGATTCTCAATGTTTTTGCGCGCAATTTAACGGCAACCCATGACAGCGATTTCTTTATCCCTGAAAATTCTTTCTGGAGATACCTGTGGAATTTTATCGCGGCGAAACCTTTGTCCGTCGTTGCGCTTATTATCACAGATTCCTTTCCGACGCCTATCTCTGTTCCAATCGTTTTTATCACGCCGTGCTTCTTGAAGTCCCATATAGACAACACGTCTCCCCCGGTTTCGGTTATCTTTGCGCCGGACTCTCGCAGCTCCTTGATGGCGGAAAATGTCGCGTACCCGCACTGGTTGAG
>JAZDGV010000020.1:0-4325 GCA_043806535.1 Candidatus Aenigmatarchaeota archaeon | reverse complement strand
AGGTACCGGCATCGCCTTGTGCAATAACCACCCAGGTACCATCTGATTGTCTCTTAGACAATTGCCATTCGTGGTCAAAATCGCCGTTATGTTCGACTATGTATGCAGTGAAAACACCATCTTGAGTACGAACAATCCTCGTCTGCTGTCCTCCCTTAGGATTAAAGACTGCCGCATTATTAGTCACAACTTCTACATGCGTCTGACGGGCAAAGGGCTCAGTTGGCGATTTTGGTGGTATTTGATCGTTTTGAGTATTATTTCCTTGAGAAAGAGTTTGGTTTATTTGACTTGGAGCCGTTTGTGTGCACCCGGCCATCAAAACTGTTAATAAAACCAAAATAACTAACCATTTCATATTTACAATTTGGAATTAATGCCATAAAAACATAACAAAACAGTAAAGTAGAATTCCAAGGTTTTTGGCCGTTAATCGCCAAAATCCTCATTACCACCGAATTATAAAAATTATTATCCCCTGAGGGTGATTTGTTCGAGCCTATCCTGTTCTTTTGCCTTGAGGCTTTTCTTCCAAGAAAAGGCTCATTGAACACCCAACATCTCGGTTTCCATTTGCGAACACCTGCTGGTGACGCGCGCTTGTTAGCGCACTTCTACAGCCGAGTGCTCTACCAGATTGAGCTATCAGGGGATGCGTTGACCTTGCATAGATACAGACTAGAAACAGACACGGTCTGTTTCAGTCGGCACGTGCGATCAACTAGACGCATACCACAGTATGCGCCAGCTGACATCTACACACGTAGACGCTAGCTCTGAATTAATAACTGCGCCGAAGGGATTTAAAAACTTAATTCTTCAGCACCCAATAGAAGGCGACAACGCTCAATATGCTGATAAACCCGCCGACATAGAAAACCATCGCGAAACCCGCGCGGTCCATGATAAACCCTGCGAGCAAAGGCGCTATCACCATCCCCGCGCTCATCACGCTGTTAAACGCGCCTGTCACCGAACCCATGCCATGGACGCGACCCAGGGAAATCGACGTGGCGGTCAGCGCAGCCATCACCATCGCATCCCCTATGCCCATCGCAGCTGAAAGCAGGAACAACTGCAGGAAACCATTGGCGAAAGAGAACAAGAACAGCGTTGCGCCTGTGAACATGCTCCCTATCGATATCAAGTTCTCGCGCTTGTGGCTGTCGCTCATGCGCCCAAACGCCTTTTGCAGCAAAGCCGCGAAGAACAGCTCGATGAACAAAATCAATCCTATCTCCGACAATGTCACGTTGAGCGAATATGCGTAAAGCGGCACGAACGCCATCAACATGCCGCGCCCCACGCTCCTTATCAATTGCATCAGCATCATGCCTTTCGCGATCCTGTCCTTGAACAGCGCGGCGAAAGAAAAATTGGATTTGCGCCTTCCGCGGCTCTCCGGCAAGAACAGCAGGATTGGAACAAGCGCCACCAGGCTAAGCGCGGTCATTCCATAGAAGGCGTTGTGCATCCCGAACATCTGCGATAAGGTTCCTCCCAACACCGGACCGAACGCGAGCCCCATGAAGAAAGACGTGTTGTAATTGCCGACAGTCCTGCCTTCATGTCCCTTTTTTGACATGTCGCCCACATACGCCATTGCGACCGGAAACACCATCGCCGAAGCCAAGCCGTGGAAAAACCTGACTGTTATCAGCGATTGGATGCTGTTTGAAAAAACGTAACCGAAAGAGGCTATCGCATACAGCACCATTCCGGCAATTATGAATTTCCGCCTGCCGTGCGTGTCCGAAAACCTTCCTATGAAAGGCAGGAATATCAGGCGCGAAATGGCGAAAGAGGAGAAAATCAATCCTATCCACACGCCCGACGCCCCCATTTCTTCGGCGTAGACCGAGAGCAGCGGAGAAACTATCCCCAGCCCGAGCGTTGTTATGAATATCGATATGGAAAGCGTCCAGAGAACCTTGTTGAATGCCATTGTTACCAGCCATTAATCCCGCGACAAAATCAGATTTAACCATATTGGTTAATAAATCTTGGTATGTCAAACATGCGCGAAGAGCTTTTAGGACACTACGAATCGAAGAAGGCGGGAATAAAGGGGCGTTTGGTAGAGTTTAAAAAAGTCAGGAACGCCGGCGACGAGCGCATATTCACTGAGTTATGTTTCTGCATCTGCACGCCCCAGTCGCGCGCCGTATTGGCGTGGGCAGCGATGGATAAGCTATCATCTACTCGTCTATTGTTTACAGGCAGCGTTGAGCAGATAAGCGCACATTTGCGACAGGTGAGGTTCGGCGAAAAGAAAGCGGCGTATATCGTTGAGGCGAGAAAAAAATTCACAGTCAACAGTAAAATACGGATAAAAGAGTTCATACAAGAATTTATGAAAACCAACAGCGCGCAAGAACTTCGCGAATGGATTGACGACAATGTCAAGGGAATAGGGATGAAAGAAGCGTCCCACTTCTTGCGCAACATAGGTTTCAGGGGATTGGCAATATTGGACAGCCACATACTGGAAAACCTCAAGGAGTTTGACGTCATAAATGAAGTTCCAAAATCCATGACCAGGCGGCAATATTTGGAAATCGAAGAGAAGATGAAAGAGTTCTCGCAAAAAATAGGAATACCATTTGATGAGCTGGATCTGACATTATGGAGCAAGGAGACTGGATTCGTTTTTAAATAACCCTATTTAACCCTTGCCGTTCATTCTGAAATTCATGCCAGGCATAATGCTGATAAGCCCGCCATCATACGTGGGAAGGAGACATTCCATGCCGCCCATGGGATTGGCGTCAATAGCAGGAGAATTGAGAGCGGTCGGCCATAAAGATATTACAATAATTGACGGCTATCACTTGGCAGAACGCGGCTTTCAATACGCCTTTGACAAAATTGATGAAATGATCAAAGAAAAGAAGCCATTCATCACAGGAATAACTTACTGCACCGAGACCAGCGAGGAAACAGCGACTATATGCTGCGCCGCGCTGGAAACAGGCTCGCACATTGTGCTTGGAGGTCATTACGCGACAGTCCAGCATGAAGCAATCGCAAAACCTCTTTATGAAATGGCAAGGGAAATCAATAATTCTTCGCGCACAGCTGTTGCGAGAGGAGAAGGCGAAAAAACCGCCAAAGAACTCTTCGACGCCTTGTACGAAGGAAAGAATCTGGACGGAATCAAGGGCGTCACGTTCTATGATGGCAAAAAAGTTGTAGCGAATCCGGACAGAGCGCTAGCCGATATCAACAAACTCCATCCGCCTGCGCAGGATTTGCTTCTGCCGATAAGCGAATACGGCGACATTTACCATGTCGAGGAAAGCAGAGGCTGCGTTTACAGCTGCTCCTTCTGTTCAATCCACGGCATGTATCCCTACGCGCGCCTGAAAAGCCCTAGCCGGATACGCGAAGAGGCGATGAGAGCGAAAGAAATCGGCGCATTTGGAATAAACCTTCTCGGAGAACTGGCGCTGTTGGACGAGAAACGCGCGCTTGAAATCGGGGACGCCATGAAAGAGCTGGGCATGGAATGGGGCATAGACGCGCATCCCTCGCTCATACGAAAAAGAAAAAATCTAATACCGATTCTGAGAGAGAAAGGTTTGGTGTACGTTGAAACCGGCGTGGAATCAGCTGTTCAAAGCTCCTTGGACGTTTTCAACAAAAACACAACAGTTCGAAAGAACGGGAACGCCATAAAAATACTGAAAGCGGCCGGCATAAGGCCGAGGCTGGATTTCATCACATTCGACCCTTACATCAGCGTCGACGAGCTGGAAAAGAACTTGGACTTCATCCAGAACCACATTACCGAATTCTGCAACCTGTCGGATTATGCTACATATATTGCGCAGAGTTGGGTGCCAACCCTTGGAACGCCGCTGTTGGAAAAGGCGACGGCCGACGGATTGGTGAAAGGCAGAAAATTGAATCCTGTCTACAGGGATGCGCGAGTCGGCGAGACGCTGAAAAGTTATTGTTATTTCCTCAGGAACTACGAGGAAAAATACAATGAGCGCAGGGAGAGAATCATAGGCGCTATTGAAAATGATCATGCGGAAAGCGAGATTTCAGACGATCGCTGGCCCTTGATAGCCGCTCTGCCGCTAGGCGTCCTTTATCTCGCCCGCGACTGCGCGAAAAGGGGTGTTGATGCGAGAAGCAGGATAGACTCTTTCACAACGCAGATGTTTGACGCTGTCGACTCCGGCAATTCCGATTTTCCGTTTGTCAAAACTTACAAAAAAATAGTCAGAAAGATTGACAGGAGAAAAAGGTCGAAAGATAAAAAGTTGGCAATTGCGCCGGATCAATCCAGTATGTAATCCTTGAGGACTTTCTTCGCC
>JAZDGV010000019.1:0-7460 GCA_043806535.1 Candidatus Aenigmatarchaeota archaeon | reverse complement strand
TTCATCGCTTTATCCGGAAGATCAGGCATTTCTGGTCAAGCGAGCGGCCATACGGGCTGACTTCGGTGATGTTCTCAATCAATTCCGTGCAGTTCGCAGTCGCGCTGATAAAGTAGGGTTCAATGGTATGATACCATCCGGCGGAATAATATATCGAATAGTTGTAGCCTTTCCACGATATTTCGTCGCACGTGAAATTGTTGTAGTCCCAGGGCAATTGTTCGAAATACCGCTTGTTGATGAACGAGAAATACGGCTGCATTGTAGTTGACATAATCTCGTTGGGGAGCTTGGCGATGGCGTCGTTGCATTTGTAAATCAAACTTTCAGAGTCGCCAGGTTTTTCGATGAACGTGAGAAATGAAAAAATCGCCAAAGCAAAAAGAATCAGCGCCAGAGCGCCTTTTCGCGACTTGGCGTCGAGCATGGAAATGAAATTATGAATCCCAATCGCTTCGAGAATTATAATTGATGGCAGGAACATGATCATGAATCTCGCCTCCTTGTGCGACAGCAGCGACAGCGCCGACACGCCGACAGCGATAGTCAGCCAGTTGAGCATCAAAAACCTGTCCTTCTTTATTTTTTTGATGCCCAGGGTGAACAGGAGAAATATGCCAGTAATCCCTACGAACTCGGGAAAATTGATGAGATAAAAGAGCGTGTCTTGCAATTGGTAAGTGGCAAAATGCGTCGACTCCTCAGTTACCTTGTAATTGAGTATTTGCGCCCACAGCGGATTGCCGAACTGGAGCCAGTTGAAGACAAGCCACGGCGAAAGCACTGCTAGAGTTAATAGTCCGATGATATATGTTCTTCTGTCGCGAAGAAATTTGAACCTTGTTGTGAGAAACAGGTATATGATAACGAGTGGCGCGAAAAATCCCATCGCATGCTTCGCCATCATCCCCAAACCGATGAAAATCCCAGACAGCATGGCGTACTTATCCGATTTTTTCTCGCAAGCCAGATATAAAAACCCGAGTGACAGAAGGCTGAAAAAAATCGCCGGCGTCTCTGCCAGGATGCGCGTGGAGTAAAAAATCGAATGGAAGTTAATAGCGAAAAGGAACGCGACTATGAGCGCTTTCTCCTTGTCCAGAATCTTCCTCACGAGCAAATATGCTACAGCAACTGTTGCCATGCTCAAGAGAATGGAAAATAACTTGCCGGAGGCGACGGATATCCCTGCGATAGTGCCGAAAAGGTATAGCATGAACGGCAACAATGGCGGCCTGAAATATTCGATGAAATAGTTGTTTCCAGCAAATGCGTCGGCCATCGACAGATAAACAGTCTCGTCCCACCACACGGACCATTGCTTCGCAAAATAAATCCCGCGTATGGCGACAGCGACTATGAATATCCCGATCAATAATGCGAGAATCTTTTCCCGGCGAGAATGGCTTGCGCTCATCTGTAACCCTCGCATTCGGCGTAGTCGTTTTTATACAGCGGGCATATTTCCCTGAACATTTCCTCCATCGTCAAAAACTTGTCAATCGTTTTGCCTTCGATGACAAGGTTCGGAAAAGAATAGATTCTGTATTGGGCCCTGAGAACGTCTATCATCGGCTCTGCGATAGACACATCGATGGGAAAGACGAGCAGCCTGTCGCCGAACATCTTTTTCATTTGGTCGAGGATGTAACCCTCGTCGCCGCAGCGGTCGCAGTTCTTTGAATGGAAATAAAGCACGTTCACGGCGTCGGTCCCGCAAAGCTTCTTGCTCTGATCGGCTAGCAGCCAGTATCTCAAGTTCGCTACGATGTATTTTCTTTTGACTATGATGTAGTCCTCGTTGTTCGCGTCCCCGCTCTGCTCGTAGGCTTCTATCCTTTGAATGGCTGCGCCCAGAATCTTCAGGTTGCTCTCAAGTATCCGCGAGAGAACGATGCAGCTCTCGTTTGCGGGCAGGCTCTGCAAGTATGAGAATTGGAACTGGAGCGAGTTCAAATTCGATTCCTGCTCCTTGGCGATTTTCTCGATGTCCTCTATCTTTTTCTCATTCAAGAACGACCCGAGAAGGAAGCCCAGGGAAAACAGGAGTATCGTTATGAATCCTGCGACAACATATCTCTCCTTGCTCAATTTGCGCATACGCTACCACGTAATCTCCTTTCCGAGAATAAGTTCTATTAGGGATTTAAAATACATAAAACTCAGGAGTATGAAGAAAAAGAGGGCGAAGACCGCCAGGGGAACGATTTCCCATGCCCTAAGCTGTTCCTTGGTTTCTCTATGGGATTCCAGCATAAAGGCGACAAGCAGGATGGAGAACGACCATATCAGGAAAAGCTTGGAGTAATCTGCGGAAAAGAGGAAATTCGCCAGGACCTCGGAGAAATTCAAGCCGAGGCTCACATAGAAATTGGTTATGTACATGTGCCAGACGGAGTTTATGAACGGCACGACCGTGTATTGCAAGACAAAGGCGACCACGATTATGCACGAGAACAGCCCGAACAGAACGCTCGGCATCTGATAGAAAGCAAAATCCCCGTATTCCCTCTGGAACATCAGGTTCCTGTACTGGTACAGTGTGAGCAAGGAGCCTTTGAACCATCTCTTTCTCTGGTGATACAATTCTCCAAGAGTCTTTGGCGCGGACGTATAGACGTCGCCCTCGCTGCTCTGCACTATCTGGTATTGGTTTTTCTGAAGCCTGTACGCAATCTCCTGGTCCTCAACGATTGACGCGCGGTCGAACCCGCCAAGTTTTCTCAGCACATCCGTCCTGTAAATGCTGAAAGGTCCTGGAGTCACGCTTATGACGTTCAAGTATGAGAAAAGCTTTCTCATGTACACCGACAGCAAATACTCTACCCATTGTATTCTTTGCAGGAAGGTTCCGGGCGTTTTCACTTTCATCACGGGAGTTACTGCCGCGACTTTCTTTGTTATGAAATGCGTGAGCATTTTTTTGAGCGTCTTCGGCTCAACAAACGAATCAGCGTCCAGACATGCCAAAAACTCTCCTTTCGCGATTTTCAAGCCGTTGTTCATGGCGCTTCCTTTCCCGCCCTGCTTCTGGTTTATCACAACCACGCTCTGCGGTCTGAACGACTCCGCAATTTTCCTTGTTCTGTCCGTGGAGCCGTCATTGACAACTATCACCTCGAGCTTTTTTCTCGGATAATCCAGCGCAAGAACCGAGCCTATGACCCCGCCTATCGTCGACTCCTCGTTGTGCGCAGGTATTATAATTGAGACGAGCGGCAGCCTTTTGAGCAGAGATACCTTGGCATTCCTTACTCTCGCGTTCTCGATTGCTGTCAGCGCCAGAAAAATCGCAAAATACAGCATTATGAAATAGAATGCCCAAAACAGCGTGTCCATCATACTGAGTTATATATCGGCAAGGCTTAAATCGGTTCAACGCCTATCTGCCGAGAACTTTGTATTTGTAGAGTTTTGAGAGATGAAGAATGTAGTTGGCATACTCCTTTGCGTTGAGCTTGCTTTTTCCCGATTTCCTGTTGGCAAAGGCGAACGGTATTTCTTTTGCGCTCTTGTATTTGCCCTTGACGATTATTTCAAGCCCTATCTTGTAGCCTGTCGGGCTCAGCTTGCGTCCGGCGATAACGCTTTTTTTGAGCATAAAAAAGCCAGAAACAGGATCGCTTATCCTTGTCAACGGCATCGCAAGAATCGTAGCGCCCTTGGATGTTATCTTCCTGAGCGCCGACCAGTTCTCGATTCTTCCGCCTTTCGCGTACCTGCTTCCTACCACCAAATCAACGCCAGCGTTGATCTTGTTGAACATTTCCGGAATCTTCTCAGGCGGATGCGAAAAGTCGGCGTCCATCACTCCCAGAACGTTTCCTCTCGCGGCTTTGAACCCGTCAATCACAGCAGAGGACAATCCAAACTTTCCCGGCCTTTGAATAAGCCTGATGTTCTTGAATTTTCTAGAAAATATTTTGACCGCGTCCGCTGTCCCGTCAGGCGAGTTGTCGTCAACGACTATTATTTCAGAAACTATCCTGTTTTTTTTGAATATTTTCTCCAGCCGCTCGATAAGTTTCCCTACGTTCTCCCTTTCGTTGTATGTCGGGATTACCAAGCTAAGCATCGCATCGCCCCGCGTGTCAATCTTTGAAAATCTCGTCCATCCTTACAATCTCGTGAATTGTAGTTTTGCTCCCGACAGCGATTCCCCTGGAATTTCCTATCATGCATGCGCCGACCCAGGGCGAACCGAAGTTGGCGGTTCCCGCGTTTGAGCAAACGCGTAGCACTTCCTTGATATGCTCGTTCTCTTCATCTGTCGTATCCCTGTGCAGCATAACGCCTTTATTCGTGGCAAACGCGGCGGATCCGGGGAAGTTGGTCTTTGCAACCGTTCCTTTCTCAACAGGAACGCCTAGGCATGCGCCTATCGCTTCCATGTCCTTTTTCCCGAACAGTTTTGAAACGATTGCGCCTTTGTCGTTTGAAAGAATAAGATTGCCAAGCGCGTTGTACCTTGATTCGAGCACGGAGACTTCGCATCCTGTCTTTTCCTTCAATTCTTCCGCCGCATCTTCCATCGGCTCGGGAAGAAGGATTCCGCTGCTGTTGGCCGCGATGAAAATTCCTGCAAAATTCTCATGAATTCTTACGACAGGGACCTTCAGCAAGTCTTCGAGAATCCCGATGTCTTTGTCGTCGACCCAGCTCGATACTATGCAGAATCTTTCGGTCGAGAATCCGAATATCCCGATGTTCCAGTCGCCAAGGAAATCGGTCTTTATTATCTGAGCGTTCATTTGGCACTACCCAAATTCGGTTTGGCCGGCTCGGCTTTAGGTTTTTGCTCGGGCTTTGCCTCGGCATTAGGCGCTTTTGGTTTTTCCGCCTTGTCAACAATTGGCGCTTCCTTCGGTTCACGAGAATCTGCAGATTCTTGTGCAGGAAAACCCTTGGTTTTCTTTGTTTCGCCGAGCAGTTTCCCGATTTCTTTCTTTTCCTTTTCAAGTGTTTCGACTGTTATTTTTCCAGAGTCGTTCTTTATCCTTACTCTGATTTTTGCGGGCGGCTTCGCCACACCGTGTTCCCATATTTTATCGGCAACTTCCGGGTCAATCTTCACATTTGTCCTTGTCGAGTCCTGATCGCCCATGTGGCGCACAGCGAAATCCCTGATATCGTTTATCGCCCTCTTGGCCTTGTATCGCCTAGGTCTCGTGTCTTTCTTTAGAGGGATTGTGTAAATTCTCTCTTCCATTCATATCGCCTTGTGTAAATACCGTAGACGCAGACATTCGGTCTGCGTCGGTAAACTTTATACTTTGTACTTTCCCCTGCGCCAGTGTTTTTTCTTGGTTACGGCTATCCTCCTCGATCTCGCGCGTTTCAACCCGAATTTTCTGATGTCCGCCCATCTGGGGGCATCCGATATCTTTCCAAGCTTAGACAATCTAAGTTTCTTTCCCAATGGCTTGTTTCTTCCCATTCCTAATTCACCTTGATGTATAAACGATTGACATGACTTGAATCAGACGGCGTCAGACTGAACCAGACAGCGTCAGACCGAAGCATGCGCCATACCGAAACAGACCACGGGTCTGTTTCAACTGGCGCTTGCTTCAATTTGCGACTCTGGTTCGACTTGCGCCTCTGATTCCAACTGCTCGCTTGCTTCGGTCAAATCCGTTTTATGTTGAATTCCTTTTTCTGCGACAATTTGTCCAGTATCTGCCTGAGCTGCGCATCTGTTATTTCATCCTTTAATTGCCCGCTCTGATATATTTGGACAAAGTAAAGCTCGAGGTGCGCTGCCATTTCCGGTTTGATCGCCCTGACTCTCGATAAGCGTTCTGAAGCCTCCTTTGACAGCATCCTGGAGATTATGTTTTTCTTTACCAGCTCCAGCCTTTTCAGCTGCTCTTGTTCTGTCGGCATGCGCATCAATCATTTCTTTAGCTCTTTTGAAACTGAATCCAGGAATTTCTGGCCGTTCGGCGTTATCACTCTGCCCTTCTTCTTCTCATCGATCTTCACGAATCCCGCGGCTTCGAGCTGCTTCAACACCTTTCTTATAATAGAGCCCGACGCTTTGTAATGCCGCTTTGGCGCTGTCCCGCGCTTCTTGCTTGTGCCGTAAATTGTTTTCAATCTCGCCACGCCCACGGGCTTCAAGTATATTTTTCTCAGCATGGAAGCCGCTCTTACGAACCACCAGTCTATGTTGGTTGGAGTTCTTTCCTTGCCCGCGCCTGTTTTCACAAATTTTGCCCATGCGGGGGGCGCAAACTCTTTCATCGCCTTGAGCCTGCCGGCTGTCCTTAGAATCAATTCCTTCGAGTCTGCGTCTCTGGCATTCATTCAAATCACTTGTATGGGAACCTCATTATGTTCCCGCATTTGCATGTTATAACCGTTTTTTTGGACCTGGACCTTATCGTGCAGTTGAAGCCGGGTATCAGCGGCATTCTACAATTTTTGCATATTCTCCTTTTATATTCCTTGGGGATTCGTACGTTGTATCTCATTGCGATTTTTCTGGCGAGTTCGACATACCTTTTTGTCATCTGCGGCTTGTCCCTGGCGGATTTCTCGGCAAGAGCGAAGAGTATTTTGACCCTCTCCGAGGCTGTTTTTTTCTGCCATTCTGGTTTAATTCGCATAAGCATTATTTATGCTTGACATTTATAACAAGAATTCCATTCTCAATTTCCCGTTGCTGAACTCTTTCTTGCCCAGCTCGAAACCTTTGGGAAGCGTCAGGATTTTGAAGAAGGCTTTGCCACCGGAGACGGCTTTTACTTCGACGGATTCCGTGAGTTTCTTGATTTCGATTTTCTTTTCGCTTGCGCCCGGGAGTTCCATTTCAACGGTTATCCTGTCCCCCGCGCGCTTAATCTGGGTTTTCGGCTCCTCCGTGGTCTTTGGCGAAGGCCTTGTTCTCGGCTGCGTTTTTTCCTCCTCAACCGGCTCGAAGTCCATGCCTTTTCCGGATGCCGTGACTCTTAGCGACTTTTCAACATCCTCCTTTTTGACGTTGCCGAATGTGCGCACGGACACTTTCGGCTGCTCGTCACCCTGTTGCACTATGTTTATGCTGAACCCTTCCATCCTTGATTTTCTGTTTTGGGGTATCAGGTTGAATATTTCCATATCCCTTTGCCCTATCCCATGTGTTTTTTCGAGTTCTTCAAATTCATTGTCCATTTTGCCGAATCGCTTGAATATGTCGCCGAGGTTGAATATGCTCTCTAACGTGCCTGCCTGTTGTTCCTGTCCGCACGCTGGGCAGTATCTCCATTTCCTCTCCAAGCTCGATCCACAGCTGGCACATCTCATGATAATCACACAATTTTATGGTGCGAGGTTTATTAAATCCTTTTGTGCCTGATATAAATTTAATTGATAACACCAAAATCATGTAGTCATGTATAAATGGGCCCATAGCTCAGCCTGGTAGAGCACTCGGCTCTTAACCGAGGTGTCGCGGGTTCAAATCCCACTGGGCCCAC
>JAZDGV010000018.1:0-2703 GCA_043806535.1 Candidatus Aenigmatarchaeota archaeon | reverse complement strand
CGAAGTAGTGCGGGCAGGGATAATCGAAATCCCGTCTCGTCCTTGGCAAGGACGCGTTCTACCACTAAACCATGCCCGCGTCTGAGCGACATCATACCATGTCGCCCATTTCTATTTTCAGTGAGTGCCCTCGCCAGGAATCGGACCCGGAACCTCTTCGTCCGAAGCGAAGCGCTCTATCCGTTGAGCTACGAGGGCAAAGTGAGGTCGAACAGAAAGGAAGTAATCTTACATTTCTGTTCGCGCCGAACGAGCCCAAGTATGCTTACATACGAGGGCGTATCTTCATGATACGATATTGTGATACGATTTGGAAATGGAGTTTTGTATTCCAAAAGAAATCAAAGATATATCCAATGGTCTGCGAAAAGCCGGCTTTGAGTCCTATCTTGTCGGCGGGTGCGTTCGAGACTTGATTATCGGCGCAGAACCTAAGGATTGGGACATTACCACCAACGCCACGCCGGAGCAGATCCAGGCCATATTTTCCGAGTCATTTTACGAAAATGATTACGGAACTGTCGGAGTGAAGACGGGAAGTTCTGACAAACGAACAGAGATCGTCGAAGTAACCCCGTATCGCATTGAGTCCAAATACTCCGACAAGCGCCGCCCAGACAAAATAAAGTTTGGCTCTTCCCTGCTTGAAGATCTCGCCCGGCGCGATTTTACGATCAATACAATCGCACTAGATGATTCTAAAGGACAAATAATTGATCCTTACAGCGGTCAAAAGGACATAAAGGACAAAATAGTGAGAGCCGTCGGCAACGCGCGCGAGCGCTTTGACGAAGACGCTCTGCGCATGCTTCGCGCCGTCCGCTTGGTCGCCGAACTCGGCTTCGGCATAGATGGCGACACAGCTGCCGCTATAAGCGAAAACAACAAGCATTTGAGCCATATTTCATGTGAAAGAATTCGAGATGAGTTCATAAGAATAGTGAATTCAAATCAGCCAATGAATGCTCTTGCTCTTGCTCAACAGTTAGGAATTCTTGAATTTATTTCACCGGGCCTCACCCATTCTTTAGGTATCGAGCAAAATCAGGCCCACAGCTACGATGTTTTTGAGCATCTCCTGCGCACCATTCAACATGCTGCTGATAAAAATTTTAATCTAGAAGTGCGCCTCGCTGCTTTATTCCACGATATTTCTAAACCGGAGGCACGCCGCCAATCGGATAAAAAAAATGATTGGTCCTTCCATGGCCATGAAGTGGTCGGTTCACGCGAAACAAAGAAAGTCCTAGAGAACCTGCGCTTTCCACGCGAAACAATAGACAAGGTAGTGAAGCTGGTCCGTTGGCATATGTTCTTTTCGGATCCCGAACAAATTACCCTCTCTGCGGTGCGTCGGATGATAACGAATGTCGGTGAGGAAAATATATGGGATTTGCTTAATCTTCGAATGTGCGACCGTATCGGGACCGGTCGTCCCAAAGAACAGCCATTTCGCTTCCGCAAATACAAGGCGATGGTAGAGCAGGCACTTCGAGACCCAATTTCAGTAGGTATGCTCAAAACGGACGGCAATCACATTATGGAGAAGTTCCACGCGAAACCTGGACCAAGAATCGGCTACATTTTGAATGCACTTCTTGAGGAGATTCTTGATGAACCTAATTTAAATACATTGGAATATCTTGATAAACGAACGGGAGAACTACTGGAAATTCCTGAAGAAGAATTGCAAAAGCTTGGTGTAGCAGGGAAGTCGCGCCGCGAATCAGCAGAAGGTGAGGAAATAAAGCATATACTGGATAAGTATTGTGTGAAATAGGGTCCACGCGAAACAAAAAACCGCCCAAGGTTGGCCAGAGACAAAAAGGAGTGGGGCGTAAAAGAAATGGTGTCTCCGACCCGAGAAAGGGGGCGGTTTTTATAGCAGGCCATGTGTTCCATGTGGAACGCCGTGCCCGAGGGCTTGTATGCGCGAATCGTCGCGAACGTGGGCAGGAGCCGACTGAAAAACATGGACAAACGAAAGAGCTAAAAAGATCAATTGCGGAAGCAACTCTTTGCCGAAGCGATGAGCCACTTCCTCCTTAGTGAAGGGTAGTATTGATAAAGGACAATGTAAAGGACACTCATGTGGATAACTTCCAAAAATGTCTTTTATGAAAGAGTGATGAAAATAGGGCAGTGGTCAGAGCCGTAAATGTCAGGATGAATTTCTGATTTTTTAATGCGCTTTATGAATTCGCTTGCAACAAAAAAATAATCAATGCGCCAGCCGACATTCCGGTCGCGTGCACGGCTCTTCAGATCCCAATAGGTATAGGCGTTTGCTGTGTGAAGATGAAAATGACGGAACGAATCAATGAATCCGGTGTTCACTACCTCGTCGATCCACGCGCGCTCTTGCGGTAAAAAGCCAGTGTTTTCCTCATTTTCTTTCGGCCGCGCGAGGTCCTTTTCTTCATGGGCGGTATTGACATCGCCGCAGAAAATGACTGGTTTTTGTTTGCGTAATTTCTCTGCGAAAGCAAGAAATGCGTCGTAGAAACGCATTTTATAATCCAGCCGTTCTGGGCCTTGGCCGCCGTTGGGGAAGTAGATGTTCAAAAGCCAAAAGTCCTCATACTCCGCGCCGATAAGGCGACCCTCCAGATCGAATTCTTTTATCCCCATGCCGTAAATAACGGACAACGGCTCTATTTTTGAATACAATGCAACGCCGCTGTAGCCCTTTTTTGTTTGCGA
>JAZDGV010000017.1:0-3692 GCA_043806535.1 Candidatus Aenigmatarchaeota archaeon | reverse complement strand
ATTGGCTTTCTCCTCGCCGCCGGTTTTTCCCAGCGTCTCTATGAGTTCCCTGCTTTCGCGCAAGTCTTTTCTGAGATTTTCCAGATCCTTGACGCCCTCCCCAAGAGTTATGGAACGCCTCCAGAATCTCTCGATTTCGGACAGCTCGGATTTCATTTTTTCCATGCTGCTCTTGCAGGCATCAAACGACTCCTGCAGTTCCTCCAGTCTTGCGGCCCTGTCCGAAATGATTTTGTTTTTTCTTTCCTCCGATATGTCGCTGTCGCAAACCGGGCATTTGTCGCCGATATTTTTTATTTTTTCCACGCTCTCCCTGATTTCGCCGATTTTTGCCTGCAGCGATTTTGACGCCTCAATCTTGTTTTCGTATTCATTCTTCCGGTCATCGAGTATTTTCTCTATGTCCGAGAAGCCTGATTCTATCTCCCTCAGCTCTTTCTCGTAAATCTCTTTCTGCCTTATTCTGGAATCCGCGTCTAACGCATAGTTATTCATCGAATTGATTTTTGCTTCGCACTCGATGACAATCTTCGCCGCACTCTTGGCGCCCTCCCTGTCCCTTTCCAGCATCCCGCCAAGCCCTTCAATTTCCTTGGCGATGGCACTTATTTCCTTTCGGATGTCATCCGCGTCCTTTCCGAGAATTTTTGACTTTACCTTCTCCAGATGTTCCATCGTTTTCTCTATCGCCGCGTTGTTGGATTTGCTTTCGGACAGCATGCGTTCGTGATTCTTTTTGCATTCTTCGGCTTCCAGGATGAGGTCGTATAACTTCGGGATTCTTGCCGTTTCAAGGAATTCCGCCTCTGCGGTCATCTCGGAAACGCTTTTCTCGAAGTTCTTTATCTCGTCCTCCATCTCCGGCATTTTTTTCTCGTCCGCCATGCCACTGAGGCTTTCGATTATCACTTTCTTCGAATCCTTCAAATTCCCAAGCCTGTTAGAAACCGTGTTTGCGCCTGCGCGGGCCGTTTCGAACTTGTTTATCCTTATCAGCTCGTCTATCTTTTTTTTTCTCTCGGATTTCGGCACGGTCAGGAAATAATCAAGCTGGTTCTGCTCGGAGTACACGGCTCGCGAGAAAAGCTCATAATCGGTTTTTAATATTTGCTCCACCATCTCCGTGACGTGCTTGGGATTGGCATCTATGATCTTTCCGTCTTCCATTATCTCTGCGATGCTTCCTCCGCGTTTGTCCGTGTCTATCACCCGCCTTACCTTGTAAGTCTTGCCGTTAGAATCAAATTCGACTATTATCTCGCTTCTTTTTGAATCGACAGGTTTCTTCATCACTATGTCCTCAAGTTTTATTTTGCGCTGCTGCAGCTTTGGGAATGTGCCGAATAATCCGAAGCATATGGCATCTGTTACCGAGGACTTTCCCGAGCCCATTATGCCGACCAATCCATTAACACCCGTGGAAAACTCCAGTTTTGACGCCAAGTGCGACTTCCAGTTCATCAGTTCTATTGATTTTATCATTCCATACCACCGAATTTTTTCAGCGTCTTTTGCCGCCCTATCAACAAGCTGATCGCCTGCTCCAATTCGGACTCCGAGAGCAGGCTGTAGGCGGTTTCAACGTCAAAGAAATTTTTGAACTCCAGGATTTCGAGGTTCTTTTGCAATAAAGCCATCCCCAGTTCGCTCACGGACATGCGCCCTTCGCGTATCTCCTTCATCAGGGATATTTTTTGCTCTTTTCCCGCGTCTTTCAGATCAAACGAGAACGATAACAAGCACTTTGACGCGAATTCTTTCTCGATGTCGCGAAAGTCCGGTTGTTTTGAGCCGCCCGTCACCCTGATTCTTATTGCCGGGATCTTCTTTTGCGCATGCCTCAATATCTCTGACAGGGACTCTCTTATCGACCCTTTCAAAGACTCTTCATTTCCATCATATGCGAACTCCGAATAGAAGACTCTCCTTTGCGATTCGAGCTTTATGAACTCGAGCCTCTTATCGAACCCGTTTTCGGATTTTTTAACGTCTATCATCCAGAACCCCTTCGAAATCTCCGACTCCGACTTGTTGATTTGCGTTGCGACTGTTGAGCCGGGAAGTATGAATGCGCAATCGCCCATATTCACGCGCTCGCTGAAGTGGACATGTCCTTCGACAATCACGTCGAACCCCTTTGGCAGATCGTTCATTTTGAGAGTCGTGTCGAACGAGTTGATGTACGGCTCTATCGATTGATGCAGCATGAATATGTTGAAGGCGCCAGGCGTTGGCTGCGGCGCATATTTTTTCAGCGCGTCCTTGGCGAAAAGCTCCGGCACGCCAGAAAGACCTTGCACAGCCACGCGAACGTCCTTCTCGAATATCACGCCGTTCCTGTCAATGTGAATTAGCAATCCTGCGTGCTCCAAAACTTGGACCGGGTTCAACAAATCGCGTCCGCGCCTTTCATGGGTTCCGTGTATCGCCACTATCGGGATTCCGTCATGCGCCTTGTAGTCTTGGACGTCTTTGTACATCCCCTCGACAAGGGTTGTTTCGCTTTTCGCGCGCTTTATGCGATTGAACGATTTGAGCGTCTTTGCCCAAGTCTCAGTTCGAGGAGATTTTGAATCGAACAAATCGCCTGCTATGAGTATCAAGTCGGCGCCTTGCGCCATCGTTTTGTCGAAAAACTCTTGAAGCGCCTCGTAGCAGTCGTTTTCGCGCTCTGCGTCAGGCGCAAAGCCGAGATGCAAATCTGACACAACAGCTATTCTCATAATTATCTGTGTCTAATAAGCCAGCCAGAAATTTAAATAGCGCCGCGCCCAGCGTTCCGATATTTCCGTATTTAACTCTTGCCGCTTTTGTATAACTTATGAAACTCACGGTCTACCCGAGGTTTTGGGACAGCGCAAAGGAGCTGCTAAACCTGAGCTCAACATACGGCCATGTCATAGGGGAGATATCAGGTTTGGAGACTTCAGACGGAATCGTGGCAGAACAAATCCATCTCCCGCATAAGTCGGGAATCTTGGCAGTCAACTCTAGCAAAGAGATATATCCCAACAGGAACCGGGAGGGATACGAAGCCGTGTGCGCTCCTCACTCGTGCTTGTTGACAGACAGGTATCACCAAAGGATGAAAGGCAAAAACATAATCGGCTATGCCGGGCATTGCCCTATATTAGAGCCGACTGTTGAAGACCTGGATTATGCAAGACCCTACGTTTCTCCCAGGAACAGCACGGCTGTTCTGGCCTTCTTTGATAAAAATGGCAATAGCGCTGTCTACGGCATTACCGTCCGTGAGTTGTCATTTTTTTCCCAATGCAATGAAACGCAGGATAATACACCGCAATCAGAGCTCGCTGAGTTTTTGGAAGGAGCGGTTCTTCTCAGGACTCCAATCAAATCTTAGACAATTACGAAACGAGCCGGATTCTGCTTATTTTAACCAATTTGATAAATATTAGATAAACCAAAACTTGAATGAGGGCATCAGAAAGAAGAGGAACGAAGGTCCTCTTCAAATCATGTTCAAAAGGTGTTGGCGCATGGCAGAGGAAGAAGGGTTGACAGTCAAGAAGAGCGAAGATTTCTCGGAGTGGTATTCACAGGTCGTTTTGAAATCAGCGCTAGCCGACTACGCGCCTACGCAGGGCTGCATAGTGTTCAGGGAATATTCCTACGCGATGTGGGAGAACATGCGCGCGATATTCGACAAGATGATAAAAGCGACAGGGCAC
>JAZDGV010000016.1:0-3623 GCA_043806535.1 Candidatus Aenigmatarchaeota archaeon | reverse complement strand
AAAATCCTGCTGGAAAACATGGGAACCAAGGGCACTGATGTGGAAGTAAGAATATCCGTGAACTGCGACGACCCGATGACGCAGAGCATGACAACATTTGTGCCCGCGCGCTCCCTCACGGAAAAACTTGCCAGCATAGCGGTGTGCAACAGGGAAGGACTGTATGAAGTCACAGCCAGCATCATGCTGTTCAACAAGACATGGGTTTCCTCAACGAATCAATTCTTTGTCAACGCCTCAATAGTGCAATTGAGCTTTGAAGCGCCTGATAACATAACGCTGCAGGCAGGGCAGAGCCTCGTGTTTCCGGTGAGTGTCAAAAACACAGGAAACGATATTATCAACAACATGCAATTTGTGGTTGAAAGAATCCCGCTGGCATGGCAAAAGACATCGCCTTCTTCGATTAAGGGAGTCCGTCCGGACGAGACAGCGATTTTCATAGTCAACATAACTATTCCGTCTGACGCCGAGCCGAGCACTTTCGAAATCAGGATGACAGCAGCTGTCGACGAGACTGTTGAGAAAAAATTTTCGTATCTTACTGTTGCGCCGGCAGGCGTGTCCCAACTTGCATCGTCAACCTTGGGCATATATACTTGGTTGGACTATGCACCCCTGCTTCTTGTCGCGCTGGCGCTGGCAATTGTGATATTGATTGTGAAGCGCCTGATGCGCACGCCCCTCACGCGTCCTTCATACCACTTTGATGAGTTGAAAAAAGGAATTTATCATTACAACCCGAAAAAAGACAGGTCTTCGGGAAGGAGATAAAATGCTTCTGAATTTCTCGGGAATGAACAGGCTTGAAAAATGCTATTCGCTTTTGTTCGCGTTCTCGCTGCTCGCTGGAATCGCCTATGGCTTGTTTGACAATGATTATTTCAAATGCTGCGAGGGGTCGATAGGAGTCCCGGAGGAAGGCACGAGCGTGCTAAGGATATTTTCAGGAAATTATCTTCTCTCCTTGAGCGAATTTTTCACGGTCGGCTTGTCCAGCATCTATTTCAACTTCCACACGCTCTCGGTGACGTCCAGCTACCTGAATTCAACTGGCAGTCTGGTGACGCTTCCGATTATTCTTTTCATAGCGTTCTTCGAGCTGTGCGGCAGCCTGCTCATCGCGCTTTCCGGTCTCAGTATATTAGAAAGGCTTTTTGGCGCTCAATCGAAATTGAAGCCGAAGGAGCTGTTCGTTTACGGCACTGCGCTGGTTTTTGTAGGCGCAATAGTCGAATATTTGATATTGGCGGCTTTCGCATGAAATATTGATTATTTTCAAGCCGTTACATCGTTTGGCGCGCGCCAAGCCGCGCGCAGAAATCTTTAAAACGCAAAAACCAATAGTTAAGCAGTGAAAAAACAATGAAGCGCTGGAAAATCCTGCTGATACCAATCGTCTTGATAGCGCTCACATTGGCGTATTTCTATTTTGTCGAACAGCTGGTCGCTGGCCGCATTTCCGTCATCAATTCGGCAAATCCGCAAAAAACCAGCGGCGGCGAGGTGATAGGCATAGGCACTGCGCTGTCAGTCCAAGTCACGAGAGAGTATTTGTTCGGTCTTGTCAGGCTGCCTGTTTATGCGCCCGGCTTGGGCGACATATCATTGATGCACACTCTATTTTTCTGGTTTATTTTGGTGCTGGCTGTTTTAATGCCCGCGATATTATTAATCAAGGAAAGGAGGGATGAATATATGGCGAAACCGCAATTTCCGAGGATTTCCTCTGGAAAACCAGGCGCATGGATGCGATTGGGCAAGGCGATTGGAATAGGGGCTTTGTTCGCATTCGTGGCGTACATGTTTTCAGGGGATGGCTCGAGCCTGCCGCTCG
Organism: Candidatus Aenigmatarchaeota archaeon; assembly: GCA_043806535.1. GTDB lineage: Archaea > Aenigmatarchaeota > Aenigmatarchaeia > JACPZZ01 > JACPZZ01 > JAZDGV01. Next base: position 1,786 of record JAZDGV010000016.1, on the reverse strand, counting down.
GTCTGCTCGTGGCATACATGGAATATCGAAGATGCTGAAATAGAAAAATATATAAGTATCTAAAATCAATTAATGGTAGGAATTTTAAATGAAAAAGCACATTTTTGCGTCGATGGCATTGGTTGTTTGCGGTATTTTCTTGGGAGTCATGTTCTCCTCGTTCCTTTTCACGCCAATCGCGGCGCCGTCCGAGGAAAGCGGTCAGTCGATAAAATACACAGGCGTTGTCTGCGTTTCAAAGAACAACGAGCCTATGGTGTGCAAGCACAACCTTTTCACAAACATGGGCAAAAACATAGTAAAAGATTTGGTCGGCGTTGGAGGAAATGTCGGAGGAGCGCTTTCTAATGTCAGCTACATAGCCATCGGAAACCAGACAGTAACGCAGGCTATCACCGATGTAACCCTTGACAACGAATGGCTCGATTGCGGTCTCAATAGGGCTATGGGAACCTTCAACACGAACACAATATCAAACGGCAACTGGACTCTCACAAAAGAGTTCACATCTACCTGCAACGGTGTGGTGGTCAATAACACGGGCTTGTACAACAAATCCGCAGGGAACTTCCTGTTCGCAGAGAACACATTCACGGATGCGACCCTGCAGGCGAACGACAAGATAAACATCACATGGTTCATCTGGGTTGTCTAAGACAATCTTGTTTTCAGTCTTTTTGCACCAGCCAAAGGTTTATTTACAGGGCTGCGACAAGATTTAATTGAGGGTTTTAAGATTGTCGTTCGTTGGAATTTTCTCTGCGAAAGGAGGCGTCGGAAAGACGACTTTGACAGCCAACATAGGCTCATCGCTCGTCTCGGAGTTCTCAAAGACCGTTTGCCTTGTCGATGGAAACCTGACCGCGGCAAACCTTGGACTGCACTTCGGACTTTATTTCTCGCCGCTCACTCTGCACGACGTTCTTGACAGGCGCACGCCCATAAACACTGCGATTTACATACATCCGAGCGGCGTAAGGATATTGCCTAGCCCGATATCGGCTGAAAAGATTTTCACTTCGCCGAAAAACCTCAGAGTCCAGTTGCGAAAGCTCAATGGCTATGACCATGTCATCCTTGACACGCCCCCGACATTGGGCGCAGGCACCATACAAAGCTTTGACGCCGTGGATCAGGCGCTCATAGTATCAACGCCCGACCCTGCCGCTGTCACGGACGCCGCAAAAATGGCGATTCACGCCGAGAAATGGGGGCTTGAGGTCTTGGGGCTGGTTGTGAACAGGGTGGCGAACAAAAAATACGAATTGTCGGACGATGAGATGAAGTCAATCGCAGGGATAGAAATAATAGGGAAAATCCCGGAGCAGGAGGATGTGCGAAAAAGCCTGTCCGAAGGCGTGCCCGAAGTTCTCAGGAACCCATATTCAAGATTTTCCATTGAGGTTAACAAGCTTGTAGCGGAAATATTCGGATTGAGATACAAGCCGCCGTCCATAATTGACAGGATAACGAGTTTTGCCGGACTCGGCCGATTAAGCGGGAAGCGAAGCGAAGAACTGAATTATGAGAGAAATCAGAGGCTCGTGATTCCTCGGGACGAGTACAGGAACGCGCCCATGATTGAAAGAAAAGTCAGTAAACACCCAGTTGTTTATGAAGAGCCCGAAGAGCCTGAAGAAGCGATTGAGGAAAAAATCAGCGGAGACGCGAAAGAGCAACTGAAATCGGAAATAGTGGGAATGCTGCGCGACAGCATAAAGGCGCAGGTAGCGTCAAAAATGAGAAAGAGGGGTTCAAGATGAAATCAAAACAGCAGATAGACAAA
>JAZDGV010000015.1:0-4148 GCA_043806535.1 Candidatus Aenigmatarchaeota archaeon | reverse complement strand
CTCAGCCGCGTGCGGCGCGGACGCGAAGTGCGAAGGGAAGATAGAAGGAGAGGCGTGCACGGACAGCTCTGGCGTGTGCGATGCCAATGGCATGTGCATCGGATGCACGAGCGACGCGCAATGCGCGGGCAAGCCTGAAGGCCCTTACTGCGACGTCACTGCCGGCTCGCCCAAGAAGAACCAATGCACGATGTGCAAAATCACGAACAACGACCCGGCGACAACCGATAACCCGAACTCAATAGATTGCCCGTCGAGCAAGAACCCCGTAGGTGACACGGGGATAATCGGAAGATGCAAAGAAAATAGTGTTGGCAATACTTACGGTTACTGCGAGTGGAGGAGCGAATGCACTAAGAGCAATGAATGCACAAGCGGATGCTGCAGCAAGGATGCGACAGGACCCAACGCCGCGCCCGGAACGTGCAAAGCGCCCGGCTATGTGACCCAACCGTGGCTGTGCAGATAATTTGAAAATCCTACTTCTGCCAGAGTTTAATCCATCCGTCTGTCCTGAAAGGTCTTGCATTTCTCTCGACCGACATTAGTGGTTGCAATCCCCTGGAAAGCTGGCCTGCAAGTATCGCTTCAGCGCCTTCCCTGCTGTAAGGGACTGTCAGATAACCGTTGTCCAACTTGGTTCCGTAAATCTGCGGGTTGTTTTTGTATTCGGATTCAAGCTGCGGCGATATCTTGAACGAAGGCTCTCCGTGCCCGCCAGCTACGAACATCATATTGCTGCGCTGAGCCTCTCCGCCAATGGAAAACAAATAAAGTGCTGTCAATTCCACTCTTCGCTCCTCATTGGAATATTTGAATTCGTTCAACCCTTTCAGCAAGGAATAACCGTATACGCCCAGCGCTATTTTGTCCGCCTCGGTTCCTTTTTCTAACAGGGCTTTCTTGTAGACTTTGGCGATTTCCAATGTTTTTGGATTGATTTCAAGATTTGAGTTAATCCACCTGTCCGCCTCGGCGATATATGGCTTGATTTCTTCAGTGTCGTGCATCTCCTTCCACAATGCATCGTGCTTCGCGACAAGGTAGTTCACGTTGTTTTCGAAATATGTTTCGTTGTCCAGAGGCTTGCCCGCATCCGATATGAAGTTGTCAAACAATTTGTCTGTCAAAAAGTCTATCTCATTCATCTGATACAGGCGCTCGCCCTTGTTCTGCCACGTTATGTTGGCGTCGATCCACTTGATCAATGGCTGCCTTATGGATTGGTAGTCTATTGGACTACCGTATGGAAGCGTTCCCCACTCTGTCAATCTATCTAACGCATAATTGAACGACTTCGCGTCCTGCGCCAGCGCTGGAACGTCTTGCTTGAGATACTGCTCGATTTGCGAGCGATACTGTTGCTGCAGGTCGACTGTCTGCGTCGGTTGCGTTGGTGTTGGAGTGACTATCGGAGTTGGCGTGGCGGGCGGATGTGAGTTGCAACTGGGTGAAAAGATTGAAAGCGCTGTCAATGCGCCTGCCAATAAACCTGTTCCAATTAGTCTGCGAACTCTGGAATTCCGCTTGACGCCAGATTTCTGATTGTCCGCCTCGGATTGGCGCTCATAGACCTCTCTGTACGTAGAAGTGTCCAATTCTGGGTATAATTCGGAGATGTCGGGATTGTCCATAAGTATCTACCCTTACTTTTGCCAGAGCGTGATTGCCTTGCCCGTCCAGTGGCGGGTTTCCCTCTCGACTCTCAATAACGGAGGCAAACCTCTTGACAACTGGGCTTCGGCAATTGCTTCAACGCCTTCCTTGTTGTAAGGGAAGGTGATATAGCCTTTGTCCAATACCGTTCCGTAGATTTGCGGGTTGTTCCTGTACTCGGCTTCGAGCCGAGGAGAGATTTTGAATGAAGGCTCGCCGTGCACGCCTGTTGTGAAGACCATCTTGCCATATTGGGCTTCCCCGCCGATTGATGCCAACAACAAAGGTACTACCGACAGCCTTGAATCCCCGCCCATGTATTTGAACTCATACACGGTCTTTTCCAAGAAGTATCCATACACGCCTAATGATATTCTGTCCGCTTCTGTTCCTTTTTCCAACAGGGCTTTCTTGTACAACTTTACGATTTCAGGAGTCTTTGCGGATCTTTTTGCCTCCACGTCGAGAATCCTGTCCGCCTCGGCGATATACGGTTTAATCTGCTGGGAATCGTGCATCGTTTTCCACAATTCATCATGTTTCCCGACGAGATAGTTCACATTGTTTTCGAAATATGTTTTGTTGTCAAGAATTGTAGCACTGTCCGATATCTGGTTGTCGAACAATGTATCTGTCAAAAAGTCTGTCTCGCTCAGCGCATACAAACGTTCACCCTTGTTTTGCCACGATATGTTCGCGTCAATCCACTTGATCAATGGCGAGCGTATCGACTGGTAATCGACTTTGTTGAATTCATATGTTCCCCACTCTGTCAATCTATCTAACGCATAATTGAACGACTTCGCGTCCTGCGACAACGCAGGGACGTCTTGTTTCAGATACTGTTCAATCTGGGAGCGGTATTGCTGTTCTGCGCTCGGAGTTGGTTGTGTTGGCGTAGGTTGCGTAGGGATTGGAGTGACTATGGGTGTTGGCGTGGCGGGCGGATGTGAGTTGCAGCTGGGTGATAGGATTGAAAGCGTTGTCAATGCGCCTGCCAATAAACCTGTTCCAATTAGTCTGCGAACTCTGGAATTTCGTTTGGCGGGCTCTTGGTTGGATTGGCGCTCATAGACTTGCCTGTAAGCGGAAGTGTCAAGCTCCGGATACAATTCGGAGATGTCGGGATTGGTCATAAGTATCTACTGTTTAGTTACAACTGGTTGAATATAAAGATAACCACGTTGATTGCCGAATCTGCGTCATCTTATTTTGGCATAGTCCGCAACCATGAGCAACACAGACGTGCATAGCAAAGAAAATTAACATATGTTAAAAACAATTAACAACCCGGAACGTTTCTTTGAGAACTTCCAACATATGCCAGAGACGCAGACCTGTGTTCTCGAAGCCGATAGCCGCGTTGACGTAACATTTATATAACAGTTGTCACATGATTATTACATATGTTACAAAAATATAGCAGATGGAAAATACTGCAAGTGTTTTTTGACGACCCGGAAGCGAACTTTCAATTAAGGGAAATAAGCAGGAAGGCTGGCATTGCAGTGACATCCGTCAAAATGCATCTCAAAGCGCTCTCCGAAGAAGGGCTGATTGCAATAGAACCCCGCACCAAAAGAAAATACCCCGCCTATTTCGCAAACAGGATGGACAACAGATTCAGGTTGCTCAAGAAAATCAACACGGTTTTGACTATATCGTATTCTGGTCTGTTGAATTACTTGAACGACAAGTACATGCCCGACGCAATAGTCCTTTTCGGGTCTGCGGCAAAGGGGGAGGACACCAAAGACAGCGATTTGGATCTCTTCCTTCTCTGCAGCGAAAAAAGCCCTGACCTCGGAAAGTTCGAGAAAGCTCTAGGCAGGAAAATAAGCATATTTTACAGTGAAGACCTCGGGAAACTGGGCAGCGAGCTCAAAAACAACATAATCAACGGCATTGTGCTGAAAGGTTATCTAAAGGTGTTCTGATGAGCCTGATTGGAATAACACCCGATAAGGAACAGGTGAAATCCATGCTAAAAATGGCCGGGGTAACATGTGAAATGATTAAGGGGATAGACGCAAAGAGGTTCCCTTCGAACGTTGTTGTCGAGTACTACAACGTCATCCGGCAGCTTATGGCCGCAATAGCGCTTCTTGACGGCTTCAAGACCAAGGGCGAAGGCGCGCACATACAGCTCATAGAATACTTGAATGACAATTACAAAGAGATTACGGAATATGAAATAGGTCTGATAAACGAACTACGAACGACCAGAAACAGAATAGAATACGACGGCTTCTTTGTACAGGAGGATTATGTGAAAAGAAAAGCCGGGGACATAATCCTGGTAATTTCCAAGCTGGAAAGCATAGCCAAAGGAAAAATCTGACTTTCTCCCGTGCGCAAACATGCCTGAAAATGTCAAAAAACGCCGCTGAAACGTTTCAAACCGCCCTCGCAGAACGCCAAAATCCCGAAACGACTGTTCCAAAGTTGTTGTGAAACAATTTTCGGACCGTTTTACCGCCACTGATTTGCCT
>JAZDGV010000014.1:0-11549 GCA_043806535.1 Candidatus Aenigmatarchaeota archaeon | reverse complement strand
GGCTACAGGACAGAGCTTTTGCAGGGGCTTTCACTCAACGCGACGACCGGAAAAATCAAGATATCGTATGTTGGCAAATATATTAAGCCGGGGCAGGCATTCAACGGAAAGGACCTCGAAGTGACGAGAATCAAAATTGACTTTACGTAAAAAACAATTTCTTGCAGGACGCACAATGATTTGATATGCGGAAGATGAAGGGGCAGTACCAAATCATCGAAAATGTTGTCCTGTTCTCAATCGGGCTGATAATACTCACTGCCAGCTTCGGCATATTCAACCTGCTCAACCACAGGATAGTATCGGAAACAACGAATGACCAATTTAGTGAACTTGGGCTTTATGTCGGAAGCGCGGTGCTGCAGGCGGCGGGCGAGGGAAGGTTCTTTGACACTGTCACAATCTCTCTGACCGTGCCGAAAAGGATTTCAAACCAGCTGTATGAAATAAATTTCACCCACTCCGGAGTCAAGATAATATCATCCGAGACGCAGCAACAGTCGCTTACGTCATTGTACAATGCCAATGTGAGCGTTGTCAACATAAGCGGATTTGAAATAAGCGGCACCGGTGCTTTGAAGATGCTGTACACGCAACCGAAGCGCCAGATAACCGTGCTGAGATAAATTTTATCCACGAAATTACAATATTTAGTGTGATAATGGCATGAAACAGGTTTTTCGCAGGCTGGCAAACGCTGGAACACCCAGCCGGGAGGCGGCAAGCGAAGCGCCAAAGCCTGCGCCAGTAGCGCCGGCAGCGGCCGGGAAGGAAAAGCTCGGGAGGTTTAGAAGGCTTTTCAGGCGGTTGGCAGGGAAGAATCCGACGTTCAAGAAGTTGCAGGCTGCGAAAAATTTACAGAAGATAGCGGGGAAAAGGGAAGTGCTGCGCTCTCTCGCAGAGAAGCATAATATTTCCGAAGACTTGCTTCTTGGTGTTGTCAACAGGCTGCTGAGCGTTGAAAACAGGCTTTCTGGGCAGACAAGCGCGCAGGATATCCAAGCTATCAGGAACGAAATCGCTTCTTTGAGATCGCAGTCCCGCGTAGAGTCTGTCGGGGAAATAAAGGACGCGATAATGTCCATAGAGGAGAAGATGTCCGACCTTGAGAAGCCTGACGCCGAGACGGAATTAAAAAACAAAATCGCGGATGCCGAGCAGGAAAAAAAGCGGGTGCTGGAGGCGAAGGATGCGACCGAGAAGAGATATTACAAAAGGGAAATCGATGAACAAACATTCAAAAAAATGATGCAGGATTACGAGCAGAAAAACCTGGATGCTGAGATAAAAATAAAGAATTTCAACGACCAATTAAGAAACTTGAAACCCGCCGAGAAAAAACCGTTTGAAATGAGGAACATCGCAAAAAGGTACGGCGAATACAGAAAGCAGGAGGAGCGAAGGCTGGTTGCCGCTCAGCCGGCGCAACAGTTCCAGCAAGCGCAGTTCGGAATGCCGCAGCAAATAGAGATGATCAGGGAGGTTTTGCGGCAACGCGAAACGCCTGGGGAGGCAAGAACCGAACTGATGAAGCGCGAGTTTTCCCAGGGCGTGGCAATACCGAACATAGAGAAGCCAGAAGAGCCGGAAGAGGAAGAAGTGTCTTACGCCGATGTAAATCTCACTTATCCCCTCATACCCAGAAACCCAAGAAGAGGGGAAACCGTATATGCGTATGCGAACATAAGGTGGGACCCTAGCGACAACAGCCTTGTGTACTATCTTTTCGAGCCGAAACTCACGGAAGAGGAAAAGCAGATACTTTCAAAGACCAAAGAGCTGCTGGAAGAAAAACTCGACATTGACCTGAGAAAGCTGAAGAGGCCGGAGGCTTTCAGCTTCTTGATGAGAAAAACGGATGAGGTGTTCGGGCTTCTTAATGTCGCTATTCCCGCGGATAGGCAGAACATACTCAAGTATTACATACGAAGGGATTTCATCGGGCTGGAGCGCATAGAGCCGCTTATGAACGACTCCCAGATAGAAGACATAAGCTGCGATGGATTCAACATACCGATTTACATATTCCACAGGAACCCGAAAATCGGCTCGATAAAAACCAACGTGATGTTCAATGCTGTGGATGAGCTGGACAAGTTCACAATAAAGCTTGCGCAAAGGTGCGAAAAAACCGTGTCTGTCGCAGAACCGCTTCTCAGCGGCGGCTTGGCTGACGGGTCGCGAGTACAGGCAACGCTCGGAACTGACATAGCAAGGCGAGGCTCGAATTTCACAATAAGGAAATTCACGGAAGTGCCGCTTACGCCGATTGACTTGATGAACTTCGGAACGATAAACGCGACCGCACTTGCGTATCTGTGGCTGGCGGTCGAGCACGGAAAATCCATATTGATCGGCGGGACCACGGCATCCGGAAAAACAACTCTTCTCAACGTGCTTTCGCTTTTCATAAAACCGAACAAGAAAATCGTGTCGATAGAGGACACCGCAGAGCTGAAGCTTCCGCATCCGCACTGGGTGCCGGAAGTCGCAAGGACTGCGATATCGCAGGTTGAAGGGAGAAAAATCGGCGAGGTGGACATGTTCGACCTGCTAAAGGAAAGTTTGAGGCAGCGTCCAGATTACATCATAGTGGGGGAAGTCCGCGGAAAAGAGGCGTACGTCTTGTTTCAGCAAATGGCTTCCGGCCATGCGGGATTGTCAACCATTCACGCAGATTCGCTGCCGAAGCTTATAGACAGGCTCACGACGCCGCCGATAAGCCTGCCAGCCAGCTTGATGCAAAACCTGGACATCGTGATATTCGCGGACATAACGAAGTTCAAAAAGAGGGTAATAAGAAAAACCGACGTAATTCTTGAAATCCTGGGCGTGGAGAACGAAAAGCCTGTCGGGAACGAGGTCTTCAGGTGGAATCCCATGAAGAATTGTCTGGAAATAGTGGGCAAAAGCAGCGTCCTGAAAAAAATAGCTTACTCCTCCGGCTTGGACGAAAAATCCATGCAGGATGAGATTGCGAACAGGATCAAGGTTTTGCAGTGGATGCGGGACAACAACATAAACGACCTGGACGGCGTGGCCAGAATATTCTCCTCCTATTACCACGACCCGGAGTCCGTAATGGGCTACGTGGAATGATAAGGATGCGCTTAATTTATTTGATGCGGAACAAATCTTAGATTATGATGGACGAAATAGCGTTCAAATCGCTAGGAAACGCTGTGCGGCCGTATCTGAAAAACTTCAGCAGCGTCAAAAGCCAGCTCATCAAAGCCGATATGCGGATATCGCTGCACGAATACGTTTGCAGAATGGTTTTCTTTTCCATACTGGCGTTTGTTTTTTCAATGCCCCTTCTGTCATTTTTGTTCGGGCTTGTGCTAGGTTTTGCCAAAATATCGTCCGTGGCGCTCGCGTTTACCCTTTCGATAAGCACGTCCATGATAATTACCATCATGGTTTTTGCTGGGATGTATTATTATCCTTCCATGAAGGCGAACGACAGGAAGAAAAGAATCGACAACGCGCTGCCGTTCGGGACCATCTATATGTCGTCTGTTGCCAGCTCCGGCGCGCCGCCGGCAAAAATATTCAAGATCCTATCAAATTTCGGGGAGTTCGGGGAGCTTTCAGACGAATGCGCAAAAATTTACAACGACACTGAAATATTCGGCATGGACATCAAGACCGCAATACAAAAGGCGGCGGAAAGGGCATCATCCGAGGGTTTCAAGGACCTTCTGTGGGGGATGCTTACCATCATAACAACCGGAGGCAACCTCACGAATTACCTGAGGGAAAAGTCGAAGGCTTACATGACGGATTACCGCAGAAAGCTGAACGAATATTCCCAGCAGCTGTCCCTGTACATCGAGATGTACATAACCCTCATCATCGTCGGGTCGGTTTTCTTTTTGATACTTAGCGCGGTGATGGCGGCCATATCGACAAGCCCCCTGATAATATCGGTGCAGTTTTTCGTGATATTCGTATTCCTGCCGCTTGTCTCAATAGGATTCGTCATTTTCATGAAAGGAATATCTCCGAGTGAGCATTGATGAAGCTTGAAAAAATAGCAGAGCGTATAGAATCCGTGATGAAGGACCCAGGAAAAGCCATCCTGGTCTACGCGATTGCGATATCAGCTGCGATTCTACTGATAGGAATCGTTTTTGCAAAGAACGAGTTTGGGGACGTTGACATCGGGGTGATGGGAAACCTTGTCCTCATATCGGTTTTCATAATCATCGGACCCTATCTGGCCAGAAAATATTTCCAGTATGTATGGGTAAAGTCCCTTGAAGAACAATTTCCAAATTTCCTCAGGGATTTGGCGGAGTCGCAAAGGTCCGGAATGAACATTCTTCAATCCATATCGACCGCGTCCGAGTCCGACTACGGAGAGCTTACCCCAGAGATCAAGAGCCTGCTGAACCATCTTACCTGGGGCATCAGCTTTGAAAAATCCATAGACATGTTCCTGAAAAGGACCAAGAACTCCGAACTCATGTCAAGGTCGATGATGATAATCAAGGAGGCTTACGCGTCCGGCGGAAGCGTAACGAACACGCTTGAAAACGTGGCGAACGATGTGTCTGTGCTCAAGGACGCGGAACGCGAGAAATCTTCGCTGATGAACGAGCACGTCATAGTGATGTACGCGATATTCTTCATGTTTCTCATCATCGTAATCGCGCTGACCAAGATAATAATACCGATGTTCAACCAGCAGGGAGCCACATTGAGCGGAGGATTCGGGTTTGACGACCCGTGCAAGCAGTGCTCGCAGGCTGGCATGGACCCGAATTGCATGCCGTGCGGAATTTATTCCGGCATTTGCAGCATGCTGGGGCTGAGAGGCGGGACAGGATGCTACTATTCCGCGATCTTTTTCTCCATGCTCATATTGCAGGGCATTTTCGGCGGGCTTGTTGCCGGACAAATAAGCGAGGGCTCGGCGACTGCGGGATTGAAGCATTCCTTGATAATGGCCGGCGTTGGGTTTGCGGCTTTCAGCATATTGGTGAGGTTAGGGTTCCTCAGTTTTTGAAGGATTGTGGTGCGCTTGAAAATGAAAGGGCAATTCACGATAGAATTCGTCGTTTCAACCATGCTTTTCATAGCAATAATTGTTTATACGATGACCACCGTGTCAAATTCCATTCCTGTCTTCAAGTCCCAGCACAGAATAAACGAGTTGAAATCAATCGCCTATCAAATCTCGGAAGTCATAATGTTCACGGACGGTTCTTGGGACGCCAATCCGATCAAACCGGTGAGCATAGGATTGGGCGCCGACTATTATGTCCTGAATTCGACGAGGCTGCAATATTTCAACATGTCGTGCAGCAACGACTATTCCAACATATTGAAGGCGCTTAACTTTGATGTCGGGGCAGAGATAGAATTTCAAAGGTATGAGAGCTGGGTCCTTTTCAAGAAAAAATGCGTCACGATAAGCATGCTCAATTCGACCGGTTTCATAACATGCCGTCCGCCAAAGGGCTCGGACTGCGACTCCAGGCTTTTGCAGAACACCACGATAGGGGAGATAACAAGATATGCGAACGATGAGTATGAAAATTTTTTCAACCTGACGGTGACGGTGTGGTGACATGAGGGGATTCATACACGTGGTGGAAATCGTAGTTACAATGATGCTGATATTCGTGGCTTTGAGCCAGTTCTCGAATTTTTATGTAAAGGATATGGCTTGGTCCGCAAACTACCTTTATCTTATCGGAAAAGATCTGTTGTACACGCTCGGCGATATGGATTTCTACAATTCGACGACTGTGCGGGAAAGGCTTTCAATTCTCAAGTCGAGGAACATCGAATACGAGATGAAGCTTTCGAACGCCATGAAGAGCACTGTCGTAGTCGGCTGCGACTGCACGGACCAGGAAGCGAACGCGATCAGGGGCAATCTTAGCAGCTTCTTTGCTAACAACCGGGAAATAACCTTCAGCGTGTTCAAAATGACGGATGTCGACAATTGGAACGACCTTGACGTAATCGTATACCCGCAGGTGAAAAATCTGGATTCATCAAAGGCGGCGCTTATGAATTTTCTTGACGCAGGAAAGGGTGTGATAGAAATCGGTGCCGTAGGCGCTCATGCGTCTGAGGACGTTCAAAAAACCGTTTTCAATCTCAAAACCCGGACAGAATCAATACCACTGGGGGACATAAATATAACCTTCAATAAAACGTCAGCGAACAAACCAAGCTATCTCATTGTGAAGTATTTCAACAGTCTTCCTGCTGTTGTAAAGATGAAGCGCGACCTGGATGTCGGCGGCGCAAGGTCATGCACGAACAGCACCTACACTGGCAACATGACCTTCCGATCCCTGAACTTCACGGTTTTCATCATAGACGAGGAAAATTCGTGCTCGTCAAGCCTGACTCCTGAGGTTTTTGTCGACAAGGACATGAATTACCGGCTTTCGGCCGGAGAGGTTGGATATAAGGAAGGCGAAAACTTCACTGTCATCGGCTATAATTTCACGGTAAAGAAGATTTGGTGGAGCAACAACCAGAACTGGACAGAAGCGGAACAGGGCGTTGGCGCGTGGATCGCTTATCCGTCGCTTTGCACAGGCGCTGGGGATTATGTCTGCTCTTCCAGCATGTCGTACGGAACAGACGTAAAGGAAACATCAACAAGCTTCCCTGTGTTTTTTGAGAAGCCGGATTGGTATGAGATATGGATGAGGTCTTATCGCGGCGACAGCAACGACAAATACAAGAACGATTATTATGTGTACGTCGATGACAACGATGCGACGAAGCAGTCCGTGGAGCCTTACAAGGGCTTTGGCGTTTGGTCCTGGAACAAGACCCTGTTCTACGTACCTACCGCCGGTTATCACACAATCAAGCTGGTGTCACCGTATGCCGACCAGAGCCACAATCAATGGGTCAAGAGCGTGGTTGACGCGTTTTTCATAAGGAACACCACTTTCTCCGCCAGCAACAGGATTGAAATAACGTTTAATGAGAACTACTCTTTCCAAAACTTCCTGCCTCCGGCTGAAAAATTGTACCCGAATGACAATTCGATTGACAAAATACTGCTTTCCCAGGGTCAGAAATATGACAATCCGGGAAGGGACTCGGTGCCTGCCAGCATAATAAACTACGCCTTCACTCCAAACTTCAGAGGAAGAGCCCTGTGGATCGAATCGCTCCTGCCAGGAAACGATTTCGAAGTTTTCCTGAAAAGCGCGGTTGTGTGGGCCGCAGGCGGGGACGTTGTCGTAATAAACAACCCCCCGCTGAGTCAGGGAGTGACAGTCGGCAAATTCGTCTCGGAAAGCAAGGACGTTCCTGTCGTCTATCAGGTTTTATTAACTTTATGGCAAGTATAGAACAAATGCATTTGCATTTGGAAGGGGGATTGTGATGGAATCGTTTTGCCCGAAATGCGGAAAAACCGGAAAATTAATTGAAGGGTTGTGCAAAGACTGCTTTTCCGAGAAGGTCTCGATAAAGCTGACGCATGACAGATTCCTTGTTTGCAATGAATGCGGAAAATCTGGCACTTTTGAAAACATTAAGGAAGCCATAAGGAGCCGCATCAAATCCGACTTGAAAATAAAGAAAATGGATTTCTCGATGAAGGAGGGCGGTATTGCGGTAGACGCGAAGTTGCAGTCCGGCAGGAACGTCTTTGACAAATCGTTCGAACTTCCGGTTTTCATACAAAAGGCGCTGTGCAGAGAGTGCTCAAATCTCCACGGAGGATATTACGAGTCCATAGTGCAGTTGCGCGACCGCGACTCCTATGATGACCTGATAGCGAGAGCGAGAAGCGCCAGGCTGGAAGAAAAAAAGGAGGGGGTTAATTTGTATTTCACTCACAGGGACGATGCCATAGCCTTTGTCGCTTTGCTCACAAAGAAGTTTGGCACAAAACCAAAGGAGACAAGAAGCCTTGTCGGGCAGAAAGACGGCAAAAGGATTTATAGAAACACCATACTAGTTAGGTTAGCGCCGGAAAAGGATGCGAGAAGTCAGAAGAACGTCGAAGATGTTCTTCAATAACAGATTGAATGGGTTAAAGGGGCGCGATAAGTCGCTAGAAGCATGCGCTAATTGAAACAGGCCAATGGTCTGTTTCTACTGGTGCTTGCTTCAAATCACAAAATATTAATGGTGTTTGGGAATGGAGCAGGAACGGGTCGGAAGATTGAGAATGCCTCAGCCGAACGAGATAGTCGGCAAAGTAGACGAATTTCTCGGCGGGGACAAGTTGAGAGTAACATGTTCGGACGGCAAAGAAAGGATTTGCAGAATACCCGGGAAAATAAGAAAAAAGCTCTGGATACGCACGGGTGACGTTGTTCTGATAGAACCTTGGAAAGTGCAAAGCGATACAAGAGCCGACGTTGTCTGGAGATACACGGCGGCGCAGGCATTCTGGCTGAGAAAGGATGGTATAATCAAATAAAGTGAATTCTTGGTATGCCGAAAACTCAGAACTATGAAAAACGCGTCGAGGTAGTGAGAATACCCGATGAGCGAAGAGGCGTTCTGATAGGACCTGGCGCGGCAATGAAGAAGAAAATCGAAGAGCTTACAAAGACAAAGATAAAAATCACCGATTATGCGACTGTCGAAGGCGATGCGATAGAAACCATGGTTGCAAAAAACATCATAACAGCGATTGGAAGAGGATTTTCGCCTGAAAGGGCCATGAAGCTCGCAGAGGACGATTGCCTGCTAGAAATTATTAATTTTTCTGGCGAAGTGAGCGAAGGAAGGGCCAAGACACTGAGGGCGAGGCTGATAGGCGCGGGAGGAAAGACCAGAAAAATCATTGAAGAGCTCAGCGGGGCATACGTTTCAATATACGGAAAAACCGTGAGCATCATCGGCGGCTGGCGGCAAGTCAGGACGGCAAAAAACGCCGTGGAGCAGATACTCGAAGGAAAACCCCACGCTGTTGTCTACAAATATCTGGAGCGCGCGCAAAAAGAAAACCTCTAACATCGCTGAAATCTGAAAACAATAAATAGTAACGCGGATAAAATCAAAGAAGCGATTAATTATGGCAGAAAGCGTTCATGAAACCGCGCAAAGATTGTCAAACGAGCAGCGCGAGATATCCGTAAGCGAATTTTTTGAGAAGAACCGCCATTTGCTGGGTTATGACAACAAGGTGAAAGCGCTCCTCACCGTGGTGCGCGAGGCCGTTGACAATTCGCTTGACGCCTGCGAGGATGCTAGGATAGTGCCGGACATACGCGTTTCCGTGAAACCCATTGATGAGAAAAAGGAAAGATTCAAAGTCATGGTCGAAGACAACGGTCCTGGAATAGTCAAGGAAAAATTAAACTCCGCGTTCGGCAGCCTGCTGCACGGCTCAAAATTTCACAGGCTGCGCCAGAGCCGCGGGCAGCAAGGTATCGGGATATCCGGCGCCATTCTCTATTCGCAGCTCACAAGCGGCAAGCCGATAAAAATAACCTCGTCCACAGGGAATGGGAAAGCGCATACCAACGAAATAATGATAGATGTCGCAAAAAACAAGCCGATGATATTGAAGGAAGAGTCCAAAGACGAAAAGGACTGGCATGGGATCAAAATCCAAATGGAAGTGGAAGGAAAATACGTCGAACATCAGCAGTCGATTCTTGAATATTTGAAGCAGACGGCAATCGCAAACCCCTACGCAAGAATAACATTCGATTCGCCCAATGGAAAAGTAAAGTTTGACCGAGCGACAAAGACTCTTCCGCCTCTCGCAAAGAGCATAAAACCTCATCCGCACGGCATTGAAATCGGAATATTGGACAGGATGCTAAGGGGCACGCAATCGAGAAATCTTTCCGGATTCCTGATAAACGAGTTTTCAAGGGTGGGTTCGACTTCTGCCAATGAAATATGCAAAATCGCCAAGATGGACAAAGGCAGAAAACCATCCGAATTGACGCCGCAGGAAATTGAAAAGCTGTTCAATGCCATACAGAGCGTGCAGTTGATAAAGCCGCCTTTGGACTGTCTCTCCCCGTTGGGCGAAAAACTGATCGAGGAAGGCCTGAAAAATCAATTGAACTGCGAATTTGTCGTTGCTTTGACAAGGCCGCCGGACGTGTATCGTGGGAATCCTTTTCAGATCGAAGTCGGAATCGCATACGGCGGGCAATTGGACCCGGCAAAGACGGCGACTTTGTACCGCCTCGCAAACCGTGTTCCTCTGTTGTATCAGGCGGGCGATTGCGCCATATCAAAAGCTATCGAAGAGGTTGAGTGGAAACGCTATGGTTTAAACCAGTCTGGCTCCAGCCTGCCGTCCGGGCCTTTGGCAATATTCGTTCACATGTGTTCCGTATGGGTTCCTTTCACATCGGAGTCAAAAGAGGCTATAGCATCTTACCCCGAGATAATCAAAGAAGTAAAACTTGCGTTGCAGGAGGTCAGCAGGCGGCTTTCGGTTTACATCCACAAAAAGAGGAAGGTCCAAGAATCGCAATTGAGATCGAGCTTGTTCGAGAAATACGTCCCCGAAGTTGCGGAATCGCTTTTCAGGCTTACCGGCAAGGACAAGCACAAGCTGATCTTGGCAATGGAAAAAATATTGAAAAGGGGGCAGATACAATTCGATGAAATGACTGCTGACCAAGAAAGGGTGATAAAGGCGGGTGCCAAGAGCGAGGAAGGCCTGAAAAAATTCGTGAAGAGTGATGAAGAATGAGCGACCCGAAGAAAAAGCTGGAGACAATTGGGAATAAGATTGTCGGTGATATCGAGAAAGAGCAAAATCCGAGCATAGAAGTCCCGGTCCGCGCCTTGTCGAACGTCGTGTTCAACCGCGATACCAAGATGCTTTCGGTAGGAAACAAGATGGCCAACAGGTTCCTTTTCAACGTTGCCCATATAAGGAAATTCCTGCAGACAATCGAAGTCGCGGCGATATCGAAAAACCTTTTGGATTCAAGCAAGCACGCGTCGCTCAGGGATGTGTTCTATATGGCAAAGCGGACAATCCCCAACACGAAAACAAACGTTGTTGACGAACAAACGGAGTCTGACGACGCCATCGAAGATCTTGAAATGATCACTGCTTACTCGAGAGAAGAGCTCAACATCAACGCAAACAAGATGGGCGCTGTTGCAGGGAATGTGGTTGTCGAGGACGCCGGCGACACAATCGATTGGTCCAGGCTGGGAAGCGGAGGGTGGTCAGTGCCAAGCAATGTGGAAGAAGTCAAGTTCAAGCGCGTCGACGCGAAATTTGTCGTATACATGGAGAAAGCGGCTGTGTGGGAACGATTGCATGAGGACAAAGTCTGGAAGAAACTGAATTGCGTGATAATGAGCTCCCAAGGTCAGACCACGAGAGGCATAAGGCGATTGCTGCAGCGCTTGAGCATAGAGCACAAGCTGCCAATTTATGTGCTGACAGACTTTGACCCGTGGGGAATCTACATTTATTCGGTTTTGAAGTATGGTTCAATCAATTTGGCTCACATCTCCGAGCGCATGGCGCTGCCAGACGCCAAGTTCTTGGGAATAACAGCCGATGACATCGAAAAGTATGATTTGAAACGCCACTTCATCAAGTTCAAGGACGTGGATGT
>JAZDGV010000013.1:0-3355 GCA_043806535.1 Candidatus Aenigmatarchaeota archaeon | reverse complement strand
TCCGAAAAGCGACGCCGCGCCGAAGAAAAGCTGCATGGCAAACCAGAAACCTATGACAATCCAGGACGGTATTGTTATCAGGCTATAACCGGCGCTTGTCAAAACACCCGATTTGGGGAACAGCACGAAATATGCGCCAAGCACGCCTGAAATCGCGCCCGACGCTCCTATGGATGGAATGTTTGACGCCGGGTCTGTGGCATACTGGAAAAGGCTGGCACCAACGCCTGAAACTATGTAAATCAGCGAGAACCTGAATTTCCCGAAGAAATCCTCGACATTGTCGCCGAAAATCCACAAGTACCACATATTCCCGAATATGTGGTCGATTCCCCCGTGAAGAAACATGGAAGTGAGAAGCGTTGTGAATGCGTGCGCGGACGGGAACAGCGCCGGGACAAATCCGAAAGCCATTATCACCGCTTCAAAATTCCCGGTGCTCCATAAAAAAACCGCGGCATTCGCGGCAATCAGTGCCACAGTTATGATGGGGAAGCTCTTGGTCTTCAAATTGTCCGCGTATGGAAACAATTGCCCGCGCATAAAATCACACGCTCAACGCATCCTCTGGTTCAGCGCCGCGTAAATGAGCGGCAGCGCAACTGTCGCGTCTTCCTCTATCAGAACATGCTTCGCCTTCGCGTTTATTTTCCCCCAGGAAACCGCTTCGCGCGGCCTGGCGCCAGACAAACTTCCGTCGTATTCGACCGCAGTTGAAATGTATACAACGTGATTGAGTCCGCCTTTGAACTGGTTCCACCACAGCGTGTGGTGCTTAGAAATCCCGCCTCCGACTATCAATGCGCCGGTCTTTTTGTTGTTCCACACGAGATCGCTCAGCAGCTGCTCGTCCGCGAGAACGTTTATTTTGAAGTTGTGATCCTGCGAGAAGCTCCATATCTGATATCCTACCGCGCCGTCTGTTATTCCGGGTATTATGACAGGTATGCGGTTCTTTTCCGCCCAGAATAATAGCGACTCTTTACCGAGGCGCTTCCCGATTTCCCAGCACAGTTCGTGCGTTGAAAATTCGCTCTTCGTTTTGTGAAGCCTTTGCAAGATTTCCCGCATCTTGTTCTCTATCATGATTCCGTAGGATGCGTCGGGAACGAGCACGTTTCCAAGCCGGTTAATCCCGGATTTCCTCAGCTTCGAATCATCCATAAAGAAATCGCCGTGGTAATAATCGGCAAAATTCCTTGCGATATCGTGATCAAGAGTGCCGCAGGTCGTTATGACAGCATCGAACCATTTCTTCTTCAAGAATTCTTTGATAATCCCCCTCGCGCCTGTCGCGATTATATCAGCTGGGAATGAAAGGAAATTGAAACAGCGCTTGTCGCTTATCATTGTTTCCAGAATTTCAGTCGCTACGCCGATTTTCTTGGAAGTGAATCCGCCAGACGCTTCCATCTGCCTTACCAAATCGTCAACCGACGCGTTCTTCGCGATTCTGAAGTCCTCGACCTTTCTCACAAAATCATCTCAAAAACAGAGCTCGTCCATCTTTTTCTTTTTCAATATTTCCGCGTCAAACTTCACAAGCTCGATGCTTGCGGCGTTCAAAAATTTCATTGCCAGTTCGTCGGGGTAATGCCCGGCGAAAACGACTCTTTTGATGCCGGCGTTTATAAGATGCTTCGCGCACGCGACACACGGCTGCGCTGTCGTGTACATTGTGGAGCCTTCGGTTGAGACGCCGTGCAAAGCCGCCTGCAATAAAGCGTTTTCTTCGGCGTGAACCGTGCGGACGCAATGCGGACCTTCGCCTTCGCTGTTCTTCCTGTGCTCTATTATGCATCCAGCCTCGGAGCAATGCTCAGTGCCTATCGGCGAGCCGTTATAACCGGTTGTGACAATCCTTTTGTTTTTGGCGAGGACAGCACCGACATGGCGCCTTTCACACGTAGACCTTGCCGCCACTTCGCACGCTATTCGCATGAAATATTCGTCAAATCCAGGCCGCTGCTGTTTTTCTGCCATTCTACCACTTAACAAAATAAGCTTAACTAACTTTAAATTTAAATAAGCTTTCTTAGAAAGAAAGCTTAAGCAAAGAACACATAGGTAATACCATGCCGACTTTAAGAAACCCCAATGTGCCGAACAATTTTGGCGGATATGCCCCAAATGCGGACGCAAAGATATGGTTGTTTGGCGTGCCTTTCGATTCAACAGTCTGTTACCTGCCGGGATGCAGATACGGGCCGAAGATAATACGCGAAGCCTCCCAGCAAATCGAAACATACGACATTGATGCGCGCGTTGACATTTTCGAATCGCCGGGCGTTTACGACTTGGGAGACATGGAGCCGGTGCGCGGAAACGCGGAGAAAACCGTCAAAAAAGTTGAACAAGAAACAGAGCATATCGTCGAGAACAAAAGATTTCCATTGATGCTCGGCGGGGAGCACACGATAACTGCCGGCGCCGTAAAGGCGCTTTCCAAAGTTTACAAGGATATCAAAGTTCTCAGTTTTGACGCCCATCCGGATTTGCGCGACAGCTATGAAGGCGAGCGCTATGACCACGCTTGCGTGATGCGTCGGGTGTCGGAAATATCAAAAGATTTTTTGGTCGTGGGCGCGCGCTCTTTGTTCCAACAGGAAGAGCCGTTTGAAAAACACATCGTTTTCAGAAAGGACATAAAAAAATCCATGGAAAAAATCGAGAAGTTCATAAAAGGCGCGAACATATACCTTACAATAGATATTGATGTGCTGGATCCTTCAGAAGTTCCTGGGGTAGGAACGCCGGAGCCCGATGGCCTGTCTTTCGCAGAGTTGTTCGAACTAATCAAGCTGCTGAAGAACTGCAACAAAATTGTCGGGATGGATTTGGTGGAATTGCGTCCTGTCGCTGACAGCAACATAAGCGAAGTCGCAGCTGCCAAATTGTTATTTAAGACAATCGCTGTGCTGAAGAACAAGATTTGATTTATTGCTGCGTCTTTACTTCGCGGATAATCTTCTTGCCTACTATTTCCCAATACAAAACTTCGCATCCTTCCTTGAGCTCGCCCTTCAAGTCGTCGGGTATTGACGCCTCGAATTGCGAATAATCCTGCATGTCCATCAATTGCGCGGTGTCGCCGTACAATGAAAGCACTTGCGCCGTCTTCTTCAGTATTATCGGCACATCGACTTCCGAATCCGCCGGCTTTACCAACGTTCGCCTTTTTCCGTCGAATATGCCCAATGCTTCGAGACGGGCTTTCGCCGCTCCATGCTTCCCGGATTTGCTGATATCAACAAAAGAAACCTTGCAGACCTCGCCGTCGAGAATCACAAACTGCCCGGGTTTTAATAATTTGAGTTCGTTCGTCGTTGTTTCTGACACAAAAATCTCCTTCTGA
>JAZDGV010000012.1:0-3609 GCA_043806535.1 Candidatus Aenigmatarchaeota archaeon | reverse complement strand
ATGTCGCCATTCATTTGCATCCCGCCAGTCAGTTTTTAGTATTTAGTAGCACTATATACTACTTTATCCCACTATTTATACTTTATGGTCGTCCAAAAGAAATCGCGAAGAATCTGTTCATTGCGCCTGTCCGCTTCGCTTCCCAATGTCCCGTTGAATCGCGTCAATGGCGCCCGGATTGACTCTGTAGTAATAGGCGTTTCCGCGATAATGCGCATGAGTTATCCCTCGGTATTGCCTTGAAAGAAGTCCGCTCATGAAGAGGTTGCCAAGAATCGTCTCGGGCGCTCCCCACGCGATTCCCGCGCCGCGCAAAGACTCTTCCCACGCCTGCTTCTCCCCGAAATAGCCGCTCGCGCCATACCCAGTCTGCAACGCCTGCAGCGCTTTCAGCCTGCGCTCAGCCACGCTCTTCTGCGTGGGCATGCGCAATTCCCTCGCTTCCCATGCCTGCGAAGTTGTCATGCTCATAATAGAAACGGGGATTATTTAAGGCTTCACCTTGTGTGTATCTCAACAATGTCCTTATCCTTTAAAACATGCTCCAATCCCACTTGCGCGCCGTGGAATTTTGTCGAGCCCCATATGCGGGCGAAGCGGAAATCCCGCACAAAGTCCTTATGAACGTCTTCACACACGTCCCGCACCGAAGACCCGATTCGCAATGTCATAGGTTTTGTTTCCGCCGGCTTGCCGGGAGTTTTCGTGTAAATCCTGATCAATCCCAACGCGGACCATATCATCCTCTTCAGCTCATCGAGATTGTAGCCTGTCTTCGCTGATATTGCCGGCGAAAAATCCGTATCGTTCGCGATGTCGCATTTGTTCCCGATTATCAAGTATTTCCTGAAATTCTCATCCTCAAGGATTTTTTCCATGCGGTCAATTCTGGGATCGGTCAAATCTATCAGCGCGATAACAAGGTCGGAATTGTGCGCTGTCCCAACGTATTCTGCGCTGAATGAAGATGGAATCTCTATGAGCTGGATTTGCACGTCCTCGAATTTCATCATCCCGATAGCGGGCGTTTTTGTCGAGTAAGGTATCTGGGAGGGGTTCCCGACGCCTGTCAGCGACTTGAGAAGTTGGGATTTTCCGGCGCCCGGAAAACCGATCATCGATACCTGCGCAGCGCCTTCCTTCTTTATGGAGAACGCCTGGCGCCTCGATCTTCTGCGCTTGCTTGCCATTTTTTCCCTTCTCAGGCGCGCAAGCCTTGCGCGCAGCTGCGCGAGAACGTTCTCCGAGCCCTTGTGCTTCGGAAGGAGCTTGATCATCTCTTCCAGGGCTGTTATTTTATCGTCTATGGTTCTGGCCGCCTGGAATTTCTGCGAAGCCTTGAAGTATTCGGGACCTGCATTCACCGGCATATGTTTTATTTTCAAGTATGGCAAATTAATATAAGAGTGAGGAAAGTGCCAACAGACGCATGCGAAATCAGACATACACCAAAGGTGTATGTCAGTTGGCGCTTGCGCCAATCAACAATACACAAGGCATAGGTTGCCTTGTGCATGGAAATCACGGATTTCCATTGTCATGTGATGGGAATGAGAAAATACTTCAACGAGATATTCTTCAGCGAATTCCTTTCAATCACCGGAGGTCTTCTGGCAGGGTTATTGCTCGCCAATTATATCGATGAGCTGATGCTCATACCCGGAATGTTCATAATGATACCGGGATTCCTTGAGATGCGCGGCAACATTTCAGGCTCGCTCGCTGCGCGATTGGGCGCGGCGCTGCACATGAAGTTTCTCAAGCCTCGCATCAGCGCACGCCAGCGGATATTGAAATCCAACGTGGCGGCGGCCGTAGCGCTCTCGGTTATCATAGGATTATCGCTGGGCGTCATATCATTTCTTTTCGGATACGCCTTGTTCGGGATAAGCAGCACAAAAATAATATTTGTCGGCGTCGCGGCTGCGATACTATCAAATGTCATTGAAATACCTCTCACGGTATTTTCAGTTTTCTGGCTGTTCAAACACGGGCATGATCCGGACAATGTGATGGGTCCTTACACGACAACCATCGGGGACATATTGAGCGTCGTGTCGCTGCTGCTGGCAATAATAATCATAGGTTAGCGCAAACATGAAATAAGTGCAACTAGAAGCATGCGCAAACTGTATGCGCATGCTTCAGGTTACCCATATCATAGATTAAGAGCAAGGTGAATTAGAAATGCACAAAAAATTCATAGAGCACCTGAAATACGTCCACAAAAAAAGATTCCATGAGAAGAAAGTATCTAGGAGGACGCTGTTCTTCATGCGCGAATACGGTCCGAAGTCGCACGTCGCGACAGTGATAATAAGGCAGAGCCTTTTGGTTCTTTTATTTGCCACAACGCTGTCGCTGATGGGAGGGATTGGTTTGGAATCCGCCAAGCAAAAAATCACGCAAGTGCTGCCGCTGCTCATCCTGATTCCCGCGCTCAACGACATGATCGGGGATTTCGGCACGATTGTGTCATCAAAAATAACCACGATGCTTTATCTCGGGCACATCAAAAGAAACGTGCTGGGGGAGAAGGAAGTCAGAAAAATGCTCTCCGCCGTGGTGCTGATTGCGCTGGCATCAGCTGTTTATCTTGGCGTCGCATCTAGCGCCTTGTCGATGCTGATGGGTTTCACATTGACGACGAACGTCCTGTTAAAGATTGTTTTGATATCGCTGCTGATGGCGTTCACGCTGGTCACCATCATTATATTGATATCCGTGTTTGGAAGTTTGATCATCTACAAGCGCGGCGATGATCCTGACAATTTCCTTATACCCATCACGACGTCAGCCGCCGACGCAGGCTCGCTGGTTATGCTATATTTTGTGGTGTCCGCCTTGTTTTGACCGTGTTGAGGTATCCTATCGCAGCCATGCAGTACATCTGCATCAACGCGTTTGATTCCCAGAGCATGCGGCCTTGGTTCTTGTTCATGACCCTTATCCGCCTGAAAGCGAAATCCAAATATTTTCCGAAATCGTCCGGCAGGCTTGGGATGGGATTGTCTATTGCCAGCCCGGGGTATTGTACTGTGATTAAATTGCAAGCGGCTTCTATGCCGTAGACGGAGTGATGGTCAATTTCATTCTCGCTCCTCACCCTTTCTTCGCGGCCGAAAGCCGTTTTTATTCTCCTGCTGAACTTGTCTCCCGAATAAATGCTTCTTCCGCAGTCGTCTGACGTGCTTAGCGCATAACCGATTCTTTTCGTCCTTTCGTCAATGCCGCGGCTGGCATCATAGACTGGCACGTTGGCGAGCACTATGTTGTGAGGAGCATTCTCGCCGGACAGCGATGGCAATCCTCTTATTGTGACGCACATGCCCTGCGAAAAGGCCTGCGACAAATCGTCCTTCCCGGCCTGCAGGACAACTTTTGTGTTTTTTCTGAAGAATGACGACGCATACATCTCCCTGCCCCTGCACCAGTTGTATGGCGTGTTCGGCTTGAAGTCCGTATTTGGGCCGACGCCTTCGAAATCGAATCCTATGGGCAAATCGCTGAAGTCTTTCACGTTTTTCAGCGTAAACCTGTTCATCTGCTCTTCTTGCGCCTCCCTTACGCTCAGGTTGTTCCTGCCCGATTCCCATCGTTTGGCCGGCA
>JAZDGV010000011.1:0-3418 GCA_043806535.1 Candidatus Aenigmatarchaeota archaeon | reverse complement strand
GCATGAACTGCATCCCTTCGAGATAGGCAAAAACGGCTTGGAACTGCTCGGCGCAGGCTGATTCTCGGTTTCTTTAAAAACACGGCAGGAAAACGCTTAAATATCGTCTATCACAATATTCAAACCCAAAGGGAGCGCAATACAGACTAAAAAGCGATTATTATGGTAACTGCTAAATACGAGAAATTGGAGCAAATAAACGACCCGACCAGAATTGATTATTTTGTCCATCTCCCCAAACCCCAAGCCAGCAATCTCGGTCCGGTCACAGAATGGTTGCTAGATCAGCGCGGGCTCAAAATGGAAAGTTGCGGGAATGGGAGATTATCGCATGCCAGCCAGATGTATGCCAGAATGCCGCAGAGCGGCGCAATCGTCGGCATAGACTTTGGAAGGCCCGAAGACGGAAGAGCAAAACTTACAAAATGGGCTGACGGAAGGCCCGAATTTGTTTACCTTTTGTCATTGGTCTCGGAAGATATCATTGCGAACGAATGCGCATATAAGGGATATTGTTTGCCAAAGGAAAGCTACAAGGCGGCGATTGAGCTTGCGGGTCCTGCGTTTCAGGTCCAGAAAACAAAAATAACGTACACCCTTAGCGATGCCAAATCTTTCAAGGGATTCGCCCCGGATTACAAGATTTACACACTCAAACTTCCGTTTGAGGACAAAACAGACGTGCGGGGGAACCAGGTGCAGCTGGGATGCGGCGCGGTTGCAATCTCTGTAAGGGAGCGTTTGGGAATAAAGAATGCGGAAGAGCTGAGGGAGTTTTCAAGACACAAAAAACCCAGAGTGGGGTCGACATGGAGATTCGACGATTTGGCGGAAATGTGGTTGGACGCGCATCTTGGCGACGGAAAATATTTGTTGATAAGGGACAAGTCGAGCGGGACAGCAAGCCTTCCAAAAGGGCTTTACGGCTCCCCTGAAAGCGACGCCAACACAGATGTCGTTCCCGAGTTCACGCAGACTGGAAACACGTTCAAGGAGCGCAAGCTTGTCGTCATTGACGAGATAATGAAATCAAGGCCTGTGATAATAACGAACGGTGTCAAAAAGGACATTGTAAAGGAATTCCTCGGCGAACTTATTGAGGAAGAAATCACGTGGCAATAAGTCTGTTTATCGTCGCTTTTTGACTTGCACGACTCGAAGCGGTTGCAGTTTTTGCTGAGAGCTATATTGCGCCGGATTTGCTTTTAAACGTTCGGCTTCTTATACGGGGTCGTCCCACTTGGAAAGATTTATATGGAGGCCGCAATAATAGAGGGAAGGTGAATTGTGTGAAAGAGGTGAAGTTTAAACAAAACAGAGGGGAATTAGTTCACACGCTTGTCTAGTTCTGAAAATACAGTCTACCAAAAAAGCTTCATTGTAAAAATTGATTCTAAAGGAAGGATTCAGATACCAATCAGCCTTCGCGCCAAGCTTCGTCTTCTGGAAGGTTCCGATATTGTCATTACAACCAAGAATAATTGCCTAGTTCTATTTCCGGATGGCCAGAGTGGTGTAAAGGTTGGCACAGGCGGCTGTGAACTGTCAAGTCCGAGTTCGATTCTCGGCTCTGGCCCAAAAGCAAGAGGTGTTAAAGATGGGTGAATTACTTCACCCCGGAAACCAGAAGAGATCTTAGCATAGATATCTCAAGATACATATTTGATAATTGCAAGTCAACGAAGATTTCTGAGTATGTTGACCGTATGAGAAAGAAATCTATCGGTATTCTGGGCGGAATGGGTCCTGAAGCAACGGCTGACATATATTTGAAAATAATCAAGATATTCCAAAAAAAATACGGTGCCGTCTTTGATAAGGATTACCCCCCAGTGATAATATACAGCCTCCCGATACCTGATGTTGTGAAAGAAATTGAAAACAAAGATCTAGCTAAATGTATGGTTTTGGACGCCGTAAAAAAACTTGAATCCTGCGGAGCAGATTTTATTATCTTGGCATGCAATACAATCAACGTTTTTCTATCGGACATTGAAAAGTCCGTATCGATACAGATTGTAAATACTGCCAAAGAAACAGGGGCTGCTATTAAAAACAGGTATAAGACCGTTGGTTTGCTTTCAACCACAGCCACGTCCGAATTCGATATCTTTGACCAGGAATTTGAAGGTTTGGGAATAAAGATTATTAAACCTGACGCGGATTCGCAAAAAATATTAACAGACGTTATACTCAACATCCTTGGTGGAAAGAAATCGGAAGGGGATAAAAAAAGAGTTGGGAACATTATAAAAAAACTGTCTTCGTCCGGTGCAGAGGCGGTTGTATTGGGCTGCACCGATTTGCCTTTGCTAATAGATACGCAGTACATCGAAGATATTGAAATAATAGACACCAACAATATTTTAGCAGAGGCGGCTGTTAAGAAGTCAATGAATTAAAAGTAAAGAACGTTAGATGATTAATATGAAACTACAACCACCGCGCGGAACGCGCGACTTCCTTCCGGCTGAAATGTCAAGGAGAAGGGAGATGATGGAAAGAATCAGAAGCGTTTTTGTCAGCTACGGCTATGGCGAAATCCAGACTCCGGCTTTCGAGGATTTCGAGCTTCTCGCAAAAAAATCGGGCGCGGAGATAGAGAAAGAGATATACACGTTCGAGGACAAGTCCGGCAGAAAGCTCGGTTTGCGCTTTGATTTGACAGTTCCGGTGTGCAGGGTAGTTGCAACAAACCCGAACCTCAAGAAACCGGCAAAGTTCTATTACATAACGAATACATGGCGATATGACGAGCCGCAAAAAGGGCGTTTTCGTGAATTCTGGCAGGCCGGTGTTGAGCTAGTGGGCTCAAAATCCTTGGAATCCGATGCGGAGATTCTTGCGGTAGTTTCTGACGCATTGAAAGCTGCGGGCATAAAGAACTTTTATTTCAAGATAAATTCGAGAAGAATCGTTGAAAAAATAATCGAGGAAACCGGGATAGCGGCTTCGAAAAAAGAAGACGTCTTCAGGGCAATCGACAAGCTGGGGAAGACGGGGGAGGAGAACGTCAGGAAGGAATTGGAAGCATGCGGGATATCCGCAAAAAACATTGAAAAATTCTTCAGTCTGATAGAATCAAACAAGTCCGAGTCGAGGGAATTCGAAGAGCTGCAAAGAATCAAAGAAATTGCGGAAGCGATGGGCGCGGAAAACATACGAATCGATTTCTCGGTCGTGCGCGGGATAGGGTATTACACGGGATTCGTGTTCGAGGCGCTTGTCAAAGGCTCGGAGAATATCGGCGCGATAGCGGGCGGCGGGCGCTATGACTCTCTCATCGGAATATACTCGGGCAATGATGTTCCTGCAACAGGATTCAGCATAGGCGTTGACAGGCTGATGGAAACAGTGAAATCCGGAGAGGATTTCATTCCCGCGAAATTCTTTGTGGCAAGCATCGACGAAAAATCCA
>JAZDGV010000010.1:0-2457 GCA_043806535.1 Candidatus Aenigmatarchaeota archaeon | reverse complement strand
TGGCCCTCTTCGAAGCCGCCTTCAACATGACGTCAACGGCTTTGTCAAGAGCGTCAGAGAAATCACCGGATACGCGCATTCCTTTGACGGCTTCTTTTACTTTGCTTCTAACAACCAATGCCATTTTTTTAACACCTCATTGCAAATGCGGGCATCTTTGATGCCCGTCTATTTGGCTATTTTATATTGACATCTGGTTTTTAAATGTTTTGGTCCGTTTCGGCGTTTTTTCGCTGTTTTTTGAGGATTCAGGCGTTGAGCTTTTTGACTATTCCGACTATCTCCGAAACGTTGCGAATCAAGAAATCCGGCTTTTCGCTTTTCAGAACGCTTTCCGACTGGTAACCGCTGACCATTGCTATGGTTTTCATACCAGCCAATCGACCTATGCGGATGTCGGCGCCCAAGTCGCCGATGTATATGCACTCATTAGGACGGGCGCTGAGCGTTTTGAAAAGCGCGTCCATGTGCTTGCTGGCTTTTCCCATCTCTTCAGCCGTTTCCTCGCCTATCGCAAAGTCTATGAATCTTTCAAGTTTGAATTTCTTTATTCGTTCTTTAATGTCACTTTCGTGGTGACCGCTCAAAATTGCTATTTCCAGTTTCCTTTCCTTCAGCCATTCAAGGACTTTTTCCAGGTTTTCATAGGGTTTTGGATTTCTGACCAATTCCGTCTCCCTGAATTTTCTCAGGTATTCGTTTTGGTGATCCGGTATGTCGATGGCGTCAAGGTTGACACCGTTTCTTTCGTAGAACAATGTCCATGGGAGCGTGAACGTCTCCTCGAACCGCGTGCGCGAGATCCTTTGCGCGCCATGATACTCAAGCATGTGGTTGCAAGTTTCGAACATCACTTCGGAGTCGTTCATCACGGTGCCGTTCCAGTCGAATATCGCAGCGCGGATCATTCACAACACATGAGGTAGTTGATTGACGCACACCTTGCGTATGCGTCAGCTGACATTTGCGCATGTATGCGCATGCTCCTGCTGGGATTTGAACCCAGGTATCGAGCTCGAGAAGCTCGTGTCCTTGGCCGGACTAGACGACAGGGGCTTGTGGTTTCTAACTGATAGTATCACCAGCGCGATTTAAAGCTTTTTCTGGCAATAGTCTTTCTATGTCGGATTTCACAGTGCGTGACATAAACCTTCTTGAGAGAGTCCTGTATCATCCGTCTCTCGACGAAATAGCGAAGCTTGGAAGAACGGGGTGGCCTAAAGAGGTTGGAGGGTATATGGTCGGGAAAATAAATTCTAAAGTCGCCAGCCCCGAGGGGTTCATGGAATCAAGGAACCTATCGAAAAGTCTTGAGGATGCGTACACTCCTTCGAAGAATTTTGCAGAAATCTCCTACGGGATAGGGCATGTCCACACACATCCCGAGCCCGACTCTTTACCATATCCATTTATGCAGGCTCGCCCCTC
The DNA here is from genome assembly GCA_043806535.1 of Candidatus Aenigmatarchaeota archaeon. GTDB lineage: Archaea > Aenigmatarchaeota > Aenigmatarchaeia > JACPZZ01 > JACPZZ01 > JAZDGV01. Next base: position 1,029 of record JAZDGV010000010.1, on the reverse strand, counting down.
TTCAGAAGACATAGAATATTTTATGTGCAATTTCATACCCTTTGGTCTGATTGCTGCGACATTCCCCTCTGAAATTGTCTATTTGAAGGCTTGGGGAGCTATGCATGACGCGAACTTGGCAAAGACCGGCAGAAAAGAGTTGAAGATTTCTTTCAAAGGAAGGGATTTTGCGGGAATAATTTACAACAATGGCAGCAAGTTCTTTGTCCAGAGCGATGAGGAAGCCGATGAGCGCATAACGGCGTTGTTGAAATCCCGACCTGGCACACGCTTGCTTTAATCGCCATGCCAAACTATTTATTAAATTGCCGTTGGATATAGAAATTTCATAAGGGAAGATCAGCTAGTCTGGTTCAGGCTTCCAGCTTGGGGTGCTGGCAACCCGAGTTCAAATCTCGGTCTTCCCATTTCTATCTTCCCATGTAGCGGCGCTCCCATTCGCGCATGACATCTTCGCCGATTTTTATCTTGTATTCCTTCTCGCGTTTTTCCATGAATGCGCGCAAAAACAGCAAAGTGTAAACGACGCCTGTCGCCATTCCTCCTAAATGACCCATATGTGCGACATTGCTGGGCGCAAAGACTCCGAGCGCATCCATCAACGCCCACGCGAAAAGCGCAAGAATCATCGGCATCGGGACATAGCCGACCCATACGACAAGACGAGGTCGGAGCAAAGCGAGCGATGCCATCGATCCGAGTATCGCGGCTGAAGCGCCTATCATTGAATCATAAAAGAACAGCCCTGCCGCTCCGCCGGCCAATCCGGACAAAATGTAAACAACCAGAAAATTCCTGGCGCCTATCGCCTTCTCGAGAATTGAGCCGAAAACGAGAAGCGCGAACATGTTGGACAGAAAGTGCGCGATATTCGCATGCAGGAACATGTACGTTAAGAGCGTCCAAGGCTGCTGCAGAAACAATGAGGAGTCAAGGGAAAAACTGCTTGTGAGAGGCGCGTAGATGTTCTGCAAAACGAGAACTATCGAGCAAAGCAAAAACAATTTTACAGCATAGAACTCGAATCTG
>JAZDGV010000009.1:0-7092 GCA_043806535.1 Candidatus Aenigmatarchaeota archaeon | reverse complement strand
CACGATTACGACAACATCAACGACAACCACTACGCTGGATTCGACGCCGCCCGTGGTCGGCATGGTCTCGCCCATAACCGTTCTTCCGAACAAGCCTGTCACGTTCAGCACAAGCGTGAGCGACAGCGCAGGCGTTAAAACCTGCAGCCTGTATACAGTGAAAACCAACCAGACGACAATCAATCCCGCAACGATAACGGCATCTGGCATCGCGGGCTACGCGTCGCCCGGCTTGAGCGAAGGGGAGTACAGGATGCGCTTCGAATGCGCTGATAATGCGAACAACATCGGGAAAGGCACGGAAGTGACTGTGAAAAGCGAGAAAAAATCCCTATCATTGGCGCTGACATTCAACAAGGACAACTTCTATCCCAATGAGAATTTCGAACCCAGAGTGAAGGTGACAGACTCCGAAGGCGTCATAATAACCGATGCAATTGTGAAAGGGATTTTATCGTACAGTTCTGGCACAAAGCCCGTGTCATTTTTCTATTCCACTCTCTGCGACTGTTACAAGGCGTATTTCTGGCTCAGCGAATCCTATATGCCCGGCCAGTATGCATTGAAAGTCAATGTAAGCGGAACTTATTACAAATCCGAGACCGTGGAAAAGAGCTTTTTGCTCATCAAGCCCTCGCTCCAAATGGGTCTGAGCACTGACAAAACCGAATACAACCCCGGGGATTCCATAAAAATAATTTTCAAGGTTACTGACGCGGAAGGGAACGCGATAACCAATGTGCATGTCAGCGGCGACATAAGGGACGCTGCGACAGGCGGATTGATATCCGCAATCTACCCGTCCTACAAGGACAGCGTGTATGTTTACGATTATTATGTCGGGTCGGAAAGCCTTGGCAAGAGCTTGAAGATATACGCAGAGTCTGTGTGGAAGGAGCAGAGGGCGAACGCAAGCGCGGTTGTGTCTGTCACAAAGCGCGGGTTGAACGGCGACGTTGTTTTTGAAAAGGACGTCCTTACGCCCGGCGACACGCTGAGGGGAAAAATCAAGGTATTCGACAAGAATGGCGAGACTGTCGCTGACGCGCATGTCAGCATTGAACTGATTGGGCCGTCCGGAACATCCGGCTCGGCTACGACGTCCGTTTCGGCATCCGACACGGCTGCAAAAACGGCAACCGTGGGAGGCGGAACCCCGACAAGCGGAAGCGGGGGCGGGACAACCACCATTGTGGCAATGTTTTCAAGGACGCTTTCCGCAACGTACAAGGACGGGTTTTACTACATCGATGATTTCCGAATAGATGAATGGATGGCAAAAGGGAAGTACGATGTCAAGATAAAAATCAGCAGGAAGGATGAAACTATCGAGATAATGAAAACTATAAGCATCGAGAAGCAAAACCTGAATGTCGAAATAATCTTCGACAAGCCGTCATACGCGCCTGGCAGGAAAATAGGACTGAGAGTCCTTATCGCCTATCCCGACGGCTCCATAGTGAAAGACGCGTATGTGTCGGGCGAGATATTCCCGCTCGAACAGACCACAAGGCAGCTTGCGGGCTGGGAAGAAACTCCTTCGGTATGCAGGATGTATGTCTCGACGCAGGGACCGATTTATTACAAAGGAACCTTTGTGCACAGATATTACATTGATGACGTCTTCATCCCAGCGTGGTGCCCGGTCGGGAAATATGTCGTGAGGCTCAAAGTAGGCAAAGCGGGTTATGAGGAAACGGAATTCACAAAAGAGTTTGACGTCACGCTGCCCAGCGTGATTCTCGAGGCGGGATTCAGGATAGAATCGCAGCAGAATTCTGCCAATTTGATAATATTCGTCGAGGCAAAGGACGAGTCGGGGAAGCTTGTAACCCCGGCGTTGCGCGGCTATTTCCACCCGTTCTCGAACATCACGTGCGTAAAACAGATATCAATGGGCTATGACGAATTGTCGCGCAGGTACCAGACCAATGTCTACCTGTCAAGAGCGGAATGCCCGCCCGGCGACTATGTGCTAGAGCTGACAGCGACTCATCCCTCGATGCTTGAGGGGAATGTCACGCAACTGGTCAGGGTCCAATATAATGAAGGGTATGAATACAATGTCTATGTTCCGCCTTCTTCCGGAACCGGGCAGGTCTGCAAGGAAGTGCCGTGCGGAAACAATTGCGTGCAGAGGATCTGCGAAAACCAAGCGACAGTTTGTGAGCCTTCGACTGTGGTAGACAAGGAGTGCCTGAGCAGATGCCAGAGTGATGCGTCAGCGTTTGAGATGGAGCGCCAGGGAAGCGCTGAGTTCGACATGTCTGTCTGTGTTGATAACTGCACGACCAAGGTCGGGTGCGAAAAACCTTCTGCGTCCAACGCGAGCGATGTGATGGCAAAGCTTGATGAGATAAAACGGGAGATTGCAAAGACGCAGCAGCAGGTCGGGACGATTGAGAGTCTTTTGAGAACGTTGCTGAATTTCATAATGTCGATCGCCCAGAACCTGGGCATCACGTCCCAGCCTCTCACAAAAGCGCCGGGAATCACGACGACAAGCGTCACTGTGGCCGCTGCCTAGATTCTGTAAATCCTGTGATTTGCGCCGGGATTTCTCATGATTGCGCTCAATTTGTCCATGTAGAATTCGGCTCTTTCAAAATTGACCGGATAAACTTTTATCGGGTTTGTCCTTGCCCCTCCTCCAATAGTTCTCGCGTCCTCGTATTCGTTGTGCCTTACCGTTAGCGCGGTTCCAATTATGCCCAATTCTGCCATGTGCCTTTTTTGGACATTGCGCGGCGTCCCGTCAACTATGCGGATACAGTATGCGCCAGCCGAAACCCTTCTCGAGTCTGCGACAACCTCTTCGACTGCGCGCAGCAAGTGTCTTACGCTTACCGTAGTCATACCAGAAGGAAGGACGGCAGGATATTAAAAGGCGACATTTTTATTTCCAGAGACGCAATTAAGAGCAGGCGATGGGCGTATGGGATTGTACAAATGCAACCAGTGCGGGAAAATCTTCGCCGCCGACGCGGAGGACGTGATTATCGTAAACATTGAAACCGCGAGGAAGGTCTTTTTGTGCGACGACTGCGCGAACCGCCTGGCGTCAAACCAGAAGATGGAGCAGTACGCTGAGGAAGCGCTTGGCAGCGACGAGATAAAGCAGATGGCGCGCGCTGAAGCCGAGGATTAATCAACAAAATTTGAAAATAATTGATTTGCGATTATTTCTGGAATGTGTCCGAGAAGTCAACGCCTTTGCGCTTTGTTCCAATGCGTTCTGCCAACGCATGCACTATGATCGGCAGCGAGATTGTCGCATCTCCGTAGCAGGCGACATTCCTACCTTCCATTGTTTCCTTGCCCCAGCTTGTGGCCTCTTCGAATGTGCAGCCGGAGAGCCCGCCCCATTGCGGCGAATCTGTCGTTAGTTGGATTGCATACTTGTGCGGGTAATAAGTTTCGTCTGTTCCTTCGCGGCTCTTCGAAGTTCTTCCAGGCACTTCTCGATCCTTGTACATCAAGTCAGCTGTGACCGCGAGAAGCTGTATGAAATCTTTAGGCACGCCTCCTCCGATGTATATGACTCCGACGTCCTTTGTCTTTCCCGACATTTTCATGAGATCTGTATATTCGCCGACAGCGTCAAGTATCAGGTTGAATCCCTTTGATTTCGCTATGAGCGCCGCGTCGCCGTACGGGCTGTCCGCAATGGCAGGGCAGAAAACAGGAACGCCGTGCTTCGCTGCTGTTGCCACAATGCTTTCAATGCCTTTCTCGCCGAGCCATTTCCCGCAAAGATACAAAAATTCCCGCGTGCTGTACGGGCGTCCGGATTCGAGTGTCATTATGAATTCCGCTATCAATTCCGTCATCTTCATGTAGTCCGGCTCTTTCCCATACACGTCATAGTACCTGTTTATCCCGGCTGTGAAAAGCGCTGAGTCATCTGTTGCATGCGTGCCTTTCCAGTATGAGTAGCCCATCGCCTCGACTATGTCTTCGGATATGTTTGCGCCTGTTGAAACAAGGGCGTCGATGTAGCGGTTTTCTATCAGCCAATTCACAATCTTCCATTGGCCAGTGGTGCTCAATGAGCCCGCGTAACCCATCACGATTGTGAGGTCAGGGTCTTTGATCATCCTTTCCCAGTTTTCAGCCGCTTCAGCCAGCTTGCGCCCCTGGAATCCCGTCTTTTTCATGTCTTCGAGAAGTTGCGAAATGGATTTTTTGTTGACTTTTATTGCCTCGACCTTTTCCTTGAAATACCCGTCGTTCATTTCGATTTCACTCGGAATTTTTTTGACTTAGATTATTTTAAGGTTTGGATATAAAAGCGTTTGCTTTTTGGATTTTTTGATTTTTATCGGTGGCTATGCTTTCATCAACCTCTCCAAATTTTTGTATTTCATATTCTCTGCAGTAGTTGGACTGAGAGACTTCAATAATTTTCCGTGCAAGCCGATTGCTTCTGAATATGTGATTTTTTGAGTAGTCAGCATGTCAGAAGAGCAACCCATGTCTGTTCCAAGCAAGAATCTATCAGGAAATTTCTCAAAAAGATTTATCTGCTCGCTGGAAAAACCAGGACTTTGCTCAATTTCAACATACATGTTTGGATTTTCTCTTAGTTCTTTTTCTAATTCCTCAATGCTTCTATAGTTGGCAAAATGAACCCAAACAAATTTAACTTCCGGATTTGTTTTCATTTCTCTAAATAACGCTTGCACATATTCTTCATCTCGCCTCTCATGATGAAAGAATATTGGAACATCATATTTTGCAAGCAGTTTATAAATTTCTTTCATTACGGGATTGTCAGCCCTTGTTTTGTAATTCAACATGTCTTGTTGCACTATGTAAATTTCTCCCAGGCCCTTCCAGACTCCTGTTGCTAGCTGTTGCTCGAGGTATTCGGTAGAATTTGGGTTTTGCGGATCAAACCCGCTGAGCATCGGATAAAATCTGTCTGGATATTTTTCGTATGCCTTGAGCACTCTTGAATCTGCTTCTGCCCGTATGCCATTGACATACATGTTCTTGTCAAAGTAAGGCTGACCGCAACCACCGAATAGGACAGTTTTCAAAACACCGGTTCCATTCATTTTTTTTACAAGCATGCCGGCATTCTGAACAGCATCGCCTCCGTCGAAGAGATGAACATGACCATCAATAAGTGCTACATTTGGATTTTCCTCATAACCAAGATCTTTTTTAAGCTCTAACAAGTCCGCTTTCCAGAGGCCGTAGTCCACAAGACCCAGAATCAAATATCTGTTATCCGGCGTGAGCGCCAGGTTCTCCGCGACATTATCCCTTACCTGATTGTTTCTGCTCGGCAGGCCGCTGTTCATAGTTTTCCAACTGCTCCCGGCGTCCCTGCTTATGTAAACGCCTTTGTTGGTGCTTAGGAACAATATGTTATGATCCGGCGGGTAGATCAAAAGAGTGTAAAACTCGCTTTTGTCGTCCAAGCCGTTCATAATCTTAAACCAGCTCTCTCCTCCGTCTGCCGATTTCATCACGACTCCGCAGAAAGTGAGCATGTTTCTATCGCAGAAGCCCTTGTTCTGCCCGTTCTTGGTTGAAGTGTACATTATGTTCGTGTTATTGCTGTCAATCGCTACTGTGTAAGGCCATTGCTGAGAAGGCATACCGTTGCTTTTTAAATTCCACGTTCCGCCTCCATCAGCCGATTTCGACACCCCGTTGTATGTCCCTGCAAACAATATGCTGTGATTATTTGGGTGCATGCTCAAAGAGAAAATCCCGTCGTTTCCAAGTCCGAGGCTTGAATCCTTCCATGTCTGCCCGTTGTCCTCGCTTATGAAAAACCCGCCTGGAAAATGCCCGTAATAGATTCTTCCGGGAACATCCGGATCGAACAGCATCGAACTGAATTGGTACATTCTCCTCTCCCACGGACTCCACCAGCCGCTGCCCAGCGTTCTTCCAATGTTTTGCCATTTTTTGCCTGAAGGGTTGTTGTAAATCCCGTAACCTCCGGTCCCTGCGTAGGCCGCAGATTCGGCCTTGTCCGCAGTCACATGGATGTCGTCTACATAGATCTTGGAGTCATCAAGCGACTCAAAGGCAATCCCCCCGCTCAATACAGGCTCGTCATCGGTGTAGTTTATCTTCAACTCGCCGTTGACATAAACATTGATGTTGTTTCCCTTTCCGATTATCTTGATTGTATTCCAGACATCCTTTCCAAAAGGAAATTCAACCTGGACCAGCTGGGTATGAACAGGGGTGTTGTTTTCAGAAATTGTTCTCGCTAAAAACAAGTTCTGTTCGCGCACTCCGATAAAATATCTTTCCATTCCTTTGAGTCTGTAATTAAGGTGGACCCCTCCCGCAATTAATTTCACTTTGGATTCGAAGGTGTAATCCATCCAGTCCTCAGAACCAGCCGAAGCCGTGTTATGTCCAGTGCCTTGCAAGACATAGTTTCCATTGTCCTTGGCAACAGACCAGCCGGACTGCCATTGCCATCCATTGGCATTTCCATCCTCAAAATTATCGTTGAATGGAGGATTTTCAATGCCCGCAATCCTCAGCGACCTTATATCTAGAGTTTGCAGCCCGTCGCTCATTTCTTTCCAGTGTTTTCCCGAGTCTTGCGTTACAAACACCCCTTCCTGCGCCCCGACATAAATTTCATCCGGGTTGTCCGGGTTTATCTTCAAGGATGTGATGCGCTTGCCCTTCATCATGTTGTCATTTCCGTCAGCGAACATGTTGAAGTCCATGCCGTCGTACGAAACAAACACGCCTTTCCCGTAAGCGCCAAGCCAAACGGTTTTAGTATCGTTTGGATTGATGTCAAAGAAATAATACCCTTGGGTTAAAGGATCGTCCACTTTTATGCTCGGCGTCAGAAAGTTTTTGTCGTTCCAGTGTTTGCCTCCGTCATCGCTTCTTAACAAACCTCCCGGATAAGACGAAGCATAAATCCTGTCCGAATTGCTCGGGTCAACGGCTATTTGTATCTTGTAAACGTACGCTTTTGGCTTGTTGCTCCTTGTTTTGTCCCATGTTATCGAACCATCTTTGTTTATAATTCCAGAATAGACTCCGCTTCCCTGCGTTGACGCGTAGATGTAATTATCCTTGATTTTAACGGAAGTCATG
>JAZDGV010000008.1:0-5444 GCA_043806535.1 Candidatus Aenigmatarchaeota archaeon | reverse complement strand
TCCTTTTTCATATACGCAGACTCCAGATTCAATATCCCCGCGAGCCTGTGCGACAGGCTCCCCGCGTTCTCATCCAGTCCGAGCACGACCGTGTTTTTGTCAGCCTTGTTTTTGAAATATCTTCCCAGCGCATGGACGCCTGACAGCGCAACAACATCCAAGCCGCAAACAGTTGTCACGCCCTCTTCCCTGTAAAAATGCGGGTCGAATGTCACAATTTTTTCCGCGCCAAGCCCCTTTAAAATTCTTGCCAGCGTCTCATAGCCAATGTCTTTGCCTTTGTCCCTTTCCCTGATGTATTTGTGGACGTCCGTTCTGGCGTTGTGATCTTGCCTTCCCAGCGCATAATACGGAAGCGCCGCAACCACGCGCTTCGCATCGTACAGATTCCCGCTTGTCAATTGCCCGAGAGTTCTTTCATACGAGTGCAAAAACTTCAGCACGCCTTCCTCGGTGGGCTTTTGTGAAATGCGAGAAACAAGAACCAAGTTTTTTCCTTCTATTTCGCCGTACTCGGCGTTCAGGCGCGGGCAGGGTTCGCCGTCGGGATAGCATTCATTTCTGAATTCCCTGTATGCGCAATTCAGCGCTTTTGCAAGCCCCTTTCCGAAATTGTCGTTGCCTATGACAAAATCGAACATAGTATTAAGTCACTATCCAAACTTAAGTCCTTGTTAACATATTCCAGATTCCAATTTTAACAAGTCCTAATTATACAAGCCGGAGATGAAATCGTCTGCCATGCGGGGCGTGAGAACATGCGAAGACGATGCGATGACTCTCCTGTTCCAGTCATCAAGCTCGTCCTTGTTGCCGGCGATTCTTAGCGCCTGTTCGATTTTCTCGTTAAGATTTGACAAATTGTCGGCGACAATCAACCCGTTCCTGCCATCCGCAATCACTTCAGGCACGCTGCCCGCAGGAGTTGAAACCAGCACGCCCTGTTTAGGTTTCATCCAGCTCGTTCCGCTCGCCTCATCTTCAGAGCGCGGTATGTTGACCCATACGTCCGACGCTGCGGTAAGGTAACGCGCTTTGGTTCTGTCGAGATTGAGTATGTATGCCATCGGTCGCTTGGAGCTCAATATCTCGCGCACCAAGCCTTCTTCAACCGCTTTTCCGTTCTCTTCCCGTCCGTTCAAGAATGCTTCCCCCCACTGGTCAGTGGGTTTGCCCGCGATTATTGTTATTGCGTCGGGAAAATTCCCGGAAGATACCAGAAATTCCTGGGGACGCTTGTAAAAGGTCAATCTTTTTTCGTATGCCAGGATTTTTCTTCCCGGTTCCAGCTTGCTGAAATTTGCAACAACTTCCCCGTTCCTGTACCATTCGTCGAATTTTACGGCGAGGTCCGCTTTTGCGAGTTCGCGCGCTTCCATCAATCCGCCAGTTGGCAACGCCGCATTATCCAAAAGGATTGGTTCCTCCCTCCAGCCTTTGATGTGTTTATCAAAGAGCTTCTGCAGATGCGGGCTGAACCAATTCGGGTCGATCGCGTTTGTCACCGAAACGGTTTTGTCCTTGTATCTCGGATATAGCTTTGTCCTTGTTACTTCTCCGTGAAGGTCTGAGACGCAAACGATTTTGTCGCTCTTGGCGGCAAGCGCAAGTCCCCAATTGTAATAACCATCAACACTGCCCGCCTCTAGAAAATCCAAGTAAGATTGATCTTCAATCAGGTTGTGGCAATTGTGCTTGCTGAACCCCTTGTGCCCGTGCCCTAAAGGCGTGTGGGTGTTCCAAATTACTTTGGCTCCGTTTGTTTTCGCTGCCAACAGCGCCGTGTCGCTCTCGTTCAGGTGATACGCGCTTGGCCGTATTTTTTCCCTTGCCAAAAACTTTTCAACGCCGTTTGCAAATGCGTATCTTAAAAACAACTGCTGGCCTTCGTCCTCTTCGCAATACAATCTCGTCTTTTGGAGCCAGCGGTTTTTTTCCGTGGGCGACATCTCAATTGCGTATGCCTTGGTCGTTTCGGTGCTCAGCGGATGCTCGTAAACGGTTATCTTCGCCGGATACCATTTGCCGCCGATCTCAAAGCTCTCGCCGACAGGATTTCTCTTCACATACGAGTTGTCCACATCGACGGTGTCGGTCCTTATCCTTGCGCCGTCTATCACCTGCCTGGTTTTCTGGGGATAAATTGGAAAGAACAAATCGTACGGGAAATTTCTTCGCTTCATCTCGTTGAAATAATCCGTCTTTAGAATTCCCAAGCCGCCAGCTCCCCCTCCATCGACAAGGTCCGTTTCCAGCGAAACGTCGACAACCGGATTGAGTGGCATATTGCAATATGTTATATAATCCGGGGTTCATAAATTTAATAAAAGAAAGCCGAGGTGGGATAGAAATGGCGAAGAAGCATTTCACACTGGAAGAGGCAAAGCGGATAGGCGAAACGCTGGGAATAGACTGGAGCAAGTTCGACGCCGAGCAATTCAGGATGGGGATGGACGTCGAGCTTGAGCACGGGACTGTTGATGCAAACACGAACGTGACCAACGACGATCCGATAATGACAGGCAAGATAGCGCTCGCGCATCTCAACGAATTTCCAGATTATTATTACAGGCTGGAAAAGATGGAGAAGGAAGCTGACGCATTCTTCGGAAAGAAAGATTGATATATAAATCCTACCCGTCTTTATCTTTTCCATGCAAATGGAAGAACTGCTTGCGATAAAACCGCAGATAGAATCGACAAAATCAAGGGGTGATGTCGGCACTGGGTCAAGGGAATTCGCGTGGTTCTACACGCCGGGTCGTTGCCTAAAACGCCTGAAAGAGGAAAGGGAACCGCTTCATCTGGAGGGCGGACGAAGCAACTGCGTAATACCAAAAATACCAGTGAACACGAAGGCGATCGCGTATGTTCATAACCATCCCAATGGCATGGCGAGTCCGGATTACGCCGACATCAATATGTTTTTGTATTGCATTGAAAATAATTCGAGACTTGATTACAGCCTAACCGCTGCCACGCAAAGGGGAATCGTAACCGGTTATTACGTTATGCGTTATTCCGGTACAAGACCGGACGCAAGAAAGGAAAGGGAAATAATCGATAAGGACTATGAGGAATGGCGTGAAAAGATGCGGAAGGAACGAATATTCATCTCGGTGGAGGAACAAATAGATATAGCACTGAAGTTAATGGAGAAAATTCATATTTCTGGGAAAGTTGTCCCTCTGCCCGGATACAAAGTAGACGACTGGAAATTTTTGAGGGTTTGACATGAACGTCGGTATTTTATTTTCAGGCGGAAAAGATTCCTGCTTGGCGCTGAGCCGAGCGGGGAAGGAGCATAAAATCGTCTGTCTCATCAGCGTGATTTCTGCGAACAAGGAGAGTTACATGTTCCATACGCCCAACATACACGTCACGGATCTCCAAGCCGAAGCGATGGGATTGCCCCTGGTAAAAAAAGAGACGCTGGGCATGAAAGAAGACGAGCTCCATGATTTGAAAACCGTTATCGCGGAGGCGAAGGAAAAATACAAAATCGAAGGCATTGTGACAGGAGCCATAGAATCCGTTTATCAATCGTCAAGGATTAAAAAAATCTGCGATGCGCTGGGGTTGCGCTGCATTAACCCCCTATGGAAGGCTGACCAAGCGTCCCTGTTAAAAGAACTTCTTGATAAAGGGTTCAGGGTGATAATATCAGGAGTTTTCGCGCATCCGCTGGACGAGAAATGGCTGGGGAAAGAAATCGATAAAAACGTGATAAAGGAACTTGTCGTGATGCGTGACAAGTACGGGATAAGCCCTTCGGGCGAGGGCGGCGAAATCGAGACGACTGTTATTGATGCGCCTTTCTTCAAGAAGCGCATAGAAATCCTTGAGAGCGAAAGGATTTTCCGCGAGGATTCCGGCGTGTTTGCCATCAAAAAGGCGCGCCTTGCGGACAAATGAATGCATCAAAGGTAGTCGATGCTCATTTAAGTTTAAACTTCGTCTATTTTTTCATGACAGAATTTTGCGTGTCCGAAACGATAAAACCGACAGCAATACTTGTACACGAACCGGGCGAGGAGGTAAGGCTCGCTGTCGAGAATCCTGAAGACTGGGGTACTGATCCCTTGCTGAGGGGAAGAAAATTCGACGAGTGGATTGAAAAGGGGAAAGAAGAGCACAGAAAATTCGTTGACGTTCTGAAAAGAGAAGGCGTCAGCGTAAAATATTTGAAAGACCTTTTATCGGAGAAGCCAGACGAATGTGCAGAATACCTCTACAGAGAATTGGAAAGGGTTGCTCCAAAGGTCAGGAAACTTGACAGTGATTGGCAAACTTCAAGAAAAGTTCTGGAAAGTACGCTTTCGAGAATAGAAGTCAAAAACTATGACGATGCCGTAAGCGTTATCATTAACGGATTGGAGCATTTTGAAGAATTCAGGCGATTGCCGTATCAAACAAGGCTCCACATTTACCGTAGTTTCAAGACATTGATGCCCCAGACATCGCTCTTTTTCATTCAAGATCCGGTGCAGACATCTCCGAAAGGGTTCCTAAAAAGCAAAATGGCAATGTGGATTAGGGCGCAAGAGCCGGATATAACCCAGATAGCGCTCGGAGAGGAAAAATACATTTACAAATTCAAGAATCCCGCCGAAGGCGGTGACATGACAATGTGGGATGGAAATATACTATTCGGCGTTGGAGCGGTTGCGGGCACGAAATGCGTGACAGAGCTGCAACGTCAGGAGTTTCTTGAAAAGACTGGCGCGCGCAAAATAATTCTGTTTTACGAACCTGATTTGTTCGACCCATCAAAAAAATACGTCAACGGGAATCTCATGCATCTTGATACGATAATGACGCCAGTCGGCGACGGATACGTTCTCGGAAACTCGACAATGCTCAAAGAAACGGTTGTACAGAGACCGCCGCAAAGAAAATTGTCAAATGCATATGATTTTATCAAGCGGAGGGCGGAACTTGTCGAAGTCCCTGACGAGGAGCAATCAGGCGCCTATGGATGGGGTGCGAATGTGATTCCGCTCGGCGACAAGAAAGTTTTGACATCGCCGCACACCCCCATAACGAACAATAATATGAGAAAGGCTGGATTCAATGTAATCGAGACTCCTTCCGAGACATTAGTGACCGATTATGGTCATTGGCACTGCATGTCAACTTACCTGTCAGGATTGCACGCAATAGCCAAAGCGTTGTATTGATTTTAGCCCTTTGAGTCCAGCCGCTTCATGACCGCGCTACCTGTGAGCTCCCTTATCGCGTCGGTCGCTATCCACTTCGCGGCTTTAGAATCTTTCTTCAAAATTTCTTTGGCGACAGCGACCGCTTTCCTGTTGAGCGCAATATTTCTTTTTCCAATCTGCCTCAGCGCCCAGTTGACGGATTTCTTGACAAAATTCCTCTCATCATCCGACGCTCTTTTTATCTCGACGAAGAACTTTTCGAAATCTTCGTCTTTGGCATCC
>JAZDGV010000007.1:0-2217 GCA_043806535.1 Candidatus Aenigmatarchaeota archaeon | reverse complement strand
ACTCGTAAGAGTCAGGATAAGGCCGGAGTGGCTGATAGTAACGCTGTTGCCCATCCCGCCTGTAACTGTGAGGCCGAGCATAACGCTTGAAACAGGCGAGAGAAGCGAAGACGACTTGACGCACAAGCTTGTCGACATTGTAAGAATCAATCAGAGGCTCAAGGAGAACATCGAGATAGGCGCGCCGGATTTCATCATAGAAGATTTATGGGAACTGTTGCAATATCATGTGTCAACGCTTTTTGACAACGAATTAACAGGCGTGCCTCATGCGCGCCACAGGTCGGGCCGTGCGCTGAAAACGCTGGTCCAGCGGTTGAAAACCAAGGAGGGAAGGTTTAGATCAAATTTGGCAGGAAAGCGAGTTGATTTCTGCGCGCGCACCGTGATTTCTCCGGACACGAACATAAACATAGACGAAGTCGGCGTTCCGATTACAATCGCAAAAGAATTGACAATGCCCATAAGAGTTAACGCAAAGAACAAGGAGTTCCTGAAATCCGTGGTAATGAACGGACCCAACGTGTGGCCGGGCGCGAACTATGCGATACGCCCAGATAAGAGAAAGAAAAAAATAACCGACGAGACCAAGCAGGAAATATGCAACGAGATTGACATCGGCTGGATTGTAGAGAGGCAAATTCATAACGGGGATGTCGTTCTTTTCAACAGACAACCTTCATTGCACAGGATGAGCGTGATGGCTCACAAAGTCAGGGTTATGCCTTACAGGACTTTCAGGATTAACTTGTGCGTGTGCGCTCCGTACAACGCAGACTTCGACGGAGACGAAATGAATCTTCATGTTCCCCAGACAGAGGAAGCGCAGGCAGAAGCCGCTTTATTGATGAGCGTGCAGAACCAAATCCGATCTCCACGCTTCGGAGGACCTATCATAGGACCCAGGAACGACCATATTTCGGGATTATTCCTATTGACAAAGAAAGAGACGATGCTGACAAGGGAAGAAGCGGCGCAGCTTCTTGCGGAGGCTAGCATAGACATGAAACTTCCGGACGGAAGCAAGTTCTCCGGAAAGGACATATTTTCGCTGCTGCTCCCGAATGATTTGAGCGTGGAGTTCAAGAGCAAATCCGGAGTCGAGGGACTCGTTGTCATAAAGAAGGGAAAGCTTGTCCAAGGCGTCATAGACAAAAGTTCCGTAGGCTCGGAAGAGGGAAAAATCATAGACAAGATCGAGAAGTTCTATCCTCCGGAGCAGGTGAGAGAATTCATAGACAATTGCGCCAGGCTCGGTGTGGCCATGCTTGATGCGAGAGGATTCTCCATAGGGATTTCAGATTACGACTTGGACGATGAGGCGAGAAGCAACATAAACAAGTCGATAAGCAAGTCGAAAAAAGATGTCGATGACATGATAACAGATTTCGGCAAGCATAAGCTCGAAGCGCTTCCCGACCGCTCGCCCGAAGCGTCATTGGAGGTTTACATAATGCAGCGCCTCGCACGCACAGTGAATGAATGCGGAGACCTTGTGAAAACGCATGTGAAGGAAAATGACAACATAATCATGGCAATATCCGGCGCGCGCGGGTCGATGGTCAATGTCACGCAGACAACGGCATGCATCGGGCAGGAGACGGTATTGGGGCAGCGCATACATCGCGGATATCTCAACAGGACGCTCCCGCATTTCAAGAAAGGAGACCTTTCAACCGAGGCGCACGGCTTCGTCGCATCCTCTTTCAAAACTGGATTGACACCCTTTGAATTTTTCTGGGACTCGCTGAACGGACGCGAGGGGCTCATGGACAAATCACTGCGCACGAGGCACTCGGGGTACATGGAAAGGCGTTTGGTCAACGCGCTGCAGGATTTGAAAGTCCATTACGACATGACAGTCAGGGACTTGACAAACGCGATAGTCCAGTTCTGCCCTGGCGAGGATGGGATAGACCCGTCCAAATCGGATTGGGGAGAGATGGACATAACAAAATTCGTAGTTTGAGGTTGAATGAAATGATATTGCCAAAAAGCATAATGCAGAAAGCGGAGAAACTTTTCAACGAGAGAAAGATTCCGGAATCGAAAAGGATGGAAATAATCAAGCGCCTGGAGGACGCCATAGAATTATACAAGTACGATCCGGGCGAGGCGATGGGTGTCATTTCCGCCCAATCAATATCAGAGCCTGCGACCCAGATGACCATGAGGTCGTATCACGTGGCGGGTTCGGCGGGAATCAGGGTCACGCTG
>JAZDGV010000006.1:0-4900 GCA_043806535.1 Candidatus Aenigmatarchaeota archaeon | reverse complement strand
TTCCCACATCGGGTAGACATTCATTTCCCATTCGAGGTATTTTTCAAGGCGCTTCCTTTTTTCAGCCATTTTCGCCCTTTCTTTCATGCGCTTTTCAAACGCCCTCGACAACCTGCCGCATAGCAGTCGCGATTTTTCAAGTGACAACTTCAAAACCGCGATTAGAACGTCCCTTGTTATTGCCAACGACACGATTATCGCCGACCTGAAGAGATAGTCGTTCATCGCCAGAAAGAACCGCACAAAGCCATCTACCACCAGGATTATTGCAATTGCATAGAAAGCGCTGAACGCGCCGTTGGCGCGGAAGAATAACAATGAAAATCCCAGTATGAACTCGAAAAGCGATGTAAGCGTAACGTCGCCGGCGATTGCATATTTTCTCAGCATGGTGGGTATCATGCAATTGCGATTGGGGCTAAGACTTAAATAGCCGATTCGAATCTATGGACATGCCTGGCGGGAGTTTCCACATGGTCGCTGCAATAGCGCTATTTCTGGCTTTATTGCAGAATTCCTCGCTCGGCGTGGCGTTTGCGATTTTTCTTCTGTCGTCGCTGGTGCCAGACCTTGACAGCAAGAACTCCAAAATAAGGAAATACGCTTCGGTTGCGGCAGCGGTCGTGCCGGCGCTCTTTGTCGCTGTCACGCTCGACGCAGACACGGCTGTAAGGATAGCCTCTTCCGTAATAACGTTCGGCTCATTCTACGTCATGCTGTCAAACGCCCCGACATCGCACCGCGGGAGAAAGTCGCTGCATAACTTGGGCGCAGGCGCGGCGGTTTCAGCTGTGCTGGGATATTTGTCCTGGTTTTTCGCGGGGCAGGAATTCATAACAGCTGCTGTGCTGTCATTTTCCGGTTATTCTGCGCATTTGGCAATAGACTGGATTTTTAACAAGTGACTCGGTTTTTTATACAAAAAGACGGATATATCAATATGGCAAAGCGCAACTCCGGAAAGGAAATCGCGCAAGCGCATATGGCCATTCCAATATTGTTCGTGTTCCTGATATCATTCATTCTCCTCGTCAGGTCGCCAACGCCTGTCGCGCAGACAACCACCACCACGCTGGGCGAGAAATACTGCGCGTCAGATATGGATTGTGCACATAAACCCTCTTGTTGCCACATGGGCGCCAGTGAGTGCATAAACATGATGTCGACCAGAAAGTATATCAGGCCGTGCCAGGGCGTCGCCTGCACGCTTGTATGCGCGCCATGTGCTTCCTGCGCCTGCGTCAACAACACGTGCGTCAACACGCCTGACGAGGGCTGCTGTTAAAACTATAAAAGTATCGCAAAACATAATTAAACAACCTTTCTGGGAGGAAAGTTCTTTGATTATGTAAAACACAAAGGTGTTTTACAGCCGTCAAACCAAAGGTTTGACGTTAAACTTTCTTTCAAGAAAGTTTACAACAAACAAGGATGTGATACAATGGCAGAATTCGAAACAACAGATGCAAAGGAGACAAGAATGGTAGAATTCGAAACAATAGAGGCAAAGGAAACAAAGTTCGGGAAAAACAACTTCCTGGAAATAGCCAGGAAAAAGGCGAAGACCGAGACCGGAGAAAATGAGTTTATCGCCATTTCCCGCGGTTTCTTCACGCCGACCGGCGAGCGCAGATACAAGAAATCGGTCGCCCTACCTGTCGATGGCGAAGTTATCGATTTCGTGATAAGCGCGCTTAGCGGGCTTAAGTAAAAGGCAACGGCATATGCAGTGTCAGACTGAAGCAGAACAAGGTTCTGCTTCTAGCTACCGACGCGTATGCCCCTTCATTTATTTTTAAATTTCATACCTCATTTCTATATGATGGTTATGCGCGAATGGCCTGCGATATACAAAGATTTACTGGTCGTTGGGAACATCGACAGCGATGTCGCTGTTTGCACGCTCTGGACCGAAAAACGCCTGGTCGCCGAGAAAATCGACAAGAGCAAATTCGCAGCCTGCGGAAATCTCTACTCTGCGGGCGGAATCAATTTCCTCCTCAGGAACATATTCGCCAACCCGAAGATAAGGTTCGTTGTAGTGTTCGGCGCTGATCTGACAAAAACCGGCGAAGTGCTGCTCAAATTTTCAAAGGACGGGTTGGATGGTAACCACTGCATCGCAGGCACCGAGATAAAAATTGAAGACTGCATCCGGGGGGGCGATGTGGATTTGATGAGGAAAAGTGTCGAATTCATAGACATGCGCAAAAACAATCTTGAGGAGCTGGCGGGAAAAATCGGAGAGTTAAGCGCCAGAAGCCTTCCGGCTTTCAGCGAACCGAAATACTTCCCCGAAACAAAAACCGAGTTTTTGACAATGCCGTCGGAATACGCCGGTTTTATGGCGAGAAAAAACTCGATAGGCGAAGTCTGGCTGGAAATACTGGATTTGATAATGAAGTATGGTGTCGATAAGCCGAGCGAGTACAATATGCGGCAAAAAGAGATCATAAACCTCGTGTCGATAATAGAGTCCGACTCGAAGATAGAGGATTATTTCCAGTTTGATGTGAATGCGCTGGAGGATTATTACAAATCGCTTCTCACGCCGGAAAAACCCGAAGGCATCGCTTACACTTACGGCGAGCGCCTGCTGGAGTCCGATCAGGTGAAAAATGCGATTAAAAAGCTCAAGGAAATTCCCCACACCAGGCGCGCTTTTGCTTTCACGCTCAGGTTCGGCGACATCAGCTCCGACAACCCTCCATGCTTGACAATGATAAACTGGAACATGCGGCGCAAAAAATTGTTCCAGACAGCGTTTTTCAGGAGCCAGGACATGTTTACAGGATATCCGATGAACATGTTCGGGCTGAGAAAATTCCAGGAGCATGTCGCCAATGCCATAGGCGCGGAAATGGGACCGCTGATGTGCGTGACAACTTCCGCTCATCTTTATGAGAATAATTGGGACGATGCCAGAAAGATACTGGAAAGCCAGGCGCCAAACGTGATTTCGAAAAGCCGTGCGCTTGCGCTTGATCCTCGCGGCTCCTTGGTGATTGCCGTTGACGGAACGAGAATGATTGTCGAACATTTCACGGCAGACGGGCAAAAAACCCAGTTTCGGTTCGAGGGCAGCAATCCTAAAACGATTTACAAGGAAATCCTGGCGAAAAACCTTGTTTCGCGCCTGGATCACGCCGCATATCTGGGTTATGAATTGCTGCGCGCAGCGATGTGCATAAAGTCAGGGATACATTACACGCAGGATTCGGAATGATTATTTCCTTAGGTTTCTGATCTCATGCTCGTGCCCCAGCCACAAACCCAGCACGGCCATCCTGACCTGCAAACCGTATCGCTCCTGCTTGAAATGAACCACGCGAGCGTCTCCGTCAACCTCCGGCGACAACTCTCCAGCTCGCGGCAGGATATGCATCACGATGCAGTCCTGCGACAGGCGCGACATCGTCTTTTTGTTTACGACGTATTTGCAGACGCTCATATCGGCGCCGTATTCCTTCCTCGGCCTTGTAAGATAAACCACATCTGGCTGCATCTTCCACAATGCATCGTCCAAATCCTTCATTTCAATCGACACGTCCTCATAGTTGTCCGGCTTGTACTCGTCCTGCATTTCAAGCCCGTGCGGCGAGACCCCAACTATGTGGTTGTCAAAATTCCTCATGGAAAGGCTGAATGAATGCGCGGGGCGGTTGTGGAACAAGTCTCCTATCAGCGCGATTTTCAGGCCGTCCAATTTTCCAAGTGATTTCTTTATGGTGTAAAGGTCATAGAGAACCTGCGTCGGATGCTCATTGGTCCCGTCGCCGCCGTTTATCACCGGTATTTTTACCAGACCCGCCAGGCGCTCTACAATGCGGGGTTCATGGTGGCGGACGACCAGCACGTCGGAATAATTTTCAAGAGTCTTTACCGTATCTTCTATAGTTTCCCCCTTCTCCATCGATGACCCCGCCTGCAAAAAATTTTGCGCGTGTCCGCCCATCGTATGCATGGCTGTTTCGAAGCTCATCCTTGTCCGGGTGCTGGGCTCGAAAAAGGCATTGATAAGAATCTCGCCGTTGCATATGCCCAGATCATTTCCTTTGCCCGAAAGGGGCTCAAGTACCGATGCGCAATCAAGAATGTCGTCTATCTCCACCCTAGACAAATCCCGCATGCTCAGCAAATCCTTCTTGCCTCTCCACATGCAATCACTTTAATTTCTTTGTGCGCAACAGAAATATAAGGTGCTGAAATGCGAATAGACCCGCACGTGCATTGTCGCGATTGGGCGCAGGCGTACAAGTCGACTGTGCGCTATGTTTACGGGCTTGCGGTTTCGCAAGGCGTTGGAATCATCTTTGACATGCCGAACACGGACCCGCCGATAATATCGGAAAATGACGTGGCAAAGCGGTTGGCGTTGGCAAAGGATTTTCCGGGTTATTATGTTTTCATAGGCGCAACAAAACATCCAAGCCAGTTGAGCGAAGCGGCGCATGTCGCGGCAACGAATCCGCGCGTTGTCGGAATAAAGATGTATGCCGGCGGGTCTGTAGGCGATTTGGCAATAATTGACGAGTCTGACCAGGCGCAAGTATACGAAGAGCTTTCGAAATGCGACTACAAAGGCGTGCTGGCTGTCCACTGTGAAAAAGAAAGCCTTTTCAAGCCAGAGCTATGGGATTTCCAAAAACCATATACATGGAACGACGCAAGACCTGAAATCTCCGAAATCGAATCCGTCAAGGACCAGATAGATTTCGCAAGGCGGGCGGGATTCGAGGGTATATTGCACATATGTCATGTGTCGTCGCCGCGCACGGTTGAACTGGTGCAGAAGGCGAGAAAGGAAATCAGGATTACATGCGGCGCAACGCCGCACCATCTTACGTATTCTACGGATGATATGCAAGATGCGCAAGGCTTGAGATACAAAGTGAATCCG
>JAZDGV010000005.1:0-3180 GCA_043806535.1 Candidatus Aenigmatarchaeota archaeon | reverse complement strand
GACGATTTTCAAAACCGAGACCGCGATAACGGCGAGGCGCGCGTTAGAAGGCGTTGATGAAGAGCCTGAGACGGTTTTCTGGTGGATAGAGAACAACATAGCGAACGAATACAAGGATGCGCAAGAAATCGCAAAGGCGCTCGACAAATTGTCAATGTCAAACTTGATGTTTGCAAGGATAAAATCGAGGCAGCGCTGGTCGCTGCTAAGCTATGCGATAGAGCTCATGACAGCGGGCGTCGCGATGTCGAAGAAAAACAGGTATGGAAGCTTCACGCCTTACAAGCCGCCCCAGTTCCTGATGATGATGGGGCGCACCAAGAGGAGCCGTGCTACAAGGAATGAGATATGCGCGAAAATCGGGAAAAAACTGCACGCGTCATCGAAGAACGTGCGCACGGAATATTTGCCGTATTTGAAGATAATAATGAAAAACGACCCGAAAATCGCGGAGCAGCTGGGGCTCGGCGACGACGAGATCGAGTTTCTGAAATAACTCGGCGCGCTCATGAAGAAAAGATGATTGGGTTTTTTGACACAGACGGGTTAAGCATCCTTGCAACATAGACTACCTCCTGCTTGAGGGCCATACCCATTTGCGCAAGTATTGCAAAAATTCATACTGCAAGCATCAGGATAATGGCTGTGCGCACCAAATCCAATATTGCCATAATAAGAGCATGTTGGCGGTCCTGCTGTAAATCCGCCATAAATGCCATCAGTCGTTCCGGCTGGATACAGCCCATTCAGCACGTTATCATAACTGCAACTGGAACCTGACTGAGTGACGGTATATGCCGCAGATTTGCCTGAGCCGCATCCAATATAATAAGTCCACAAATTACTAGCATATATCGCATAGTTGTTATTCCAACTGCCTGAACAACCATTATTATTGGTTGTTGCTTCTGCGCCACTGCATAAGTGCCAACCGGATGAGCAAGCGGTTTTCCAGTAATCGTTCCATCGATATAGTTGACTCTCGCTAAGAATAACACTCGGGTTGCAAGCCTTTTGACACCCTACCATATTAGCTGATACTGTTTGCTCTTCTGTTCCATCGCTGCACCCCGTTGCCGCGATAGTGGTTGTTGTCGATGTTGTAGTCGTTGTTGTCGTGGTTGTAGCGGTGGAGGAGGAGCAGAATATCACGCTGCCTATGCTCCCGGTATCCCAGCCGCTGCCGTCTGAGTACCATCTCCGCACAAAATAGTTGCTCGGATCGGTGGCAGTGCCGTAGCATAAGACTTGGTCGCAAGTCGTATCGCTTGCGAATGCTCCTCCCGCTTTGACCCTTACGTCCATTCCTCCTCCTGGGAACGAGTATGAATTTGCGGCTTGGTAGCACAATTCCCATGTGTTACATGTTGTATCGCCTCTCGGACTGACTGGCGTTTTGGACGAAACGACATTGGTGTATCCGCCGGCGTCGCATACTGTCCCGCCGTTAACGGTGGTGTGGCAGATGTCAATGCTCATTGTGATATCTATGTTGTTCTGCGCCCCGAGGTTGAAACAAATGTAGTTTCCGGGAGCGATGGTGAACGGGTTTATGTTTTTGTAAGTAAATCCTTTGTAAGTTCCATAGCTGCTGGAACCAAAAGGTATGCAATTGGACGGACCCAAGATTGTTTGCGGAACCGCCCCTCCCCGGTATCTTGGGGCATAAGCGGGGCAATTCGATGGCGGTATCACGGTTGCGTCATAGAGGATTTCTATCCTTTTCATGTAATTTTCAATGCTGCCCAGATCCACGCCGATTATTTTGACGTAAAGGTCGTAGCCCGTGAAACTGGCGCATGCCGCTTCTACAACCCAGCTCTCCCTGTTGATTCCTGTGACCGTGCCGCAGTCGCTCCATGACGCCCCGTCGCTTGAAATCTGAACTTTGAACGTGTCCGTGTCCCTTGTGAATCGCCTTTGGTAAGTGAAAGCTTTCACAGACACCGGCATGTTGATCAGATCGGCGGCAGCGTCCTTTATCGTAATGTAGGTGTCGGGCTTGGACCACGCGAACTTCCCAGGAGGTCCGTTCGAGCACACATATTGCAGTTTGCTGCTGTCAAAGACCTGCCCGGTTTCTATCGCGCCCGTAACGCCCCATTGCTTGTAATCGCAATCGCCGTTCAGTATGTAGCCTCCCGGCGCCACAAACGATTTTTGAATCACGATGTTCTCCGAAGACAGCTTGATGTTGAAGTTGACTTTTCTCAGCATGCCGCTGGGCGAATCCGGCTCGCAAATCTTGGCGTACTCCAAATCCACGGAATACCTGCCCGGAAAATGCCCGTTCTCAACGGACTGTTTCAGATTCTCCAAGTACTCCTCGGCTTGCGAGCACGTCTTCTTGCTTTGGAGTTCTTCCGCAAGCTTCTTCGAGACATCGACTATGTTCTTCATCGTGAAGTATTCGCTGAAGCGCTGGGGCTCCGAAAGGTCGACTTCCGCGTAAGATTGGAGCGATTGGTATATCGCGAACAGCATTGCGACTATTATGACCGCGGATATGATGAAGAACTGGCCGCGCATGAGAAATTATTGGTTTTAGTAAGATATTATTATTTTAGCGCCGCATATTGAGCGTGAGGAACGCTGTCTATGGTTATTATGCTGTCTTTGTTCACGAATCCCTCCGCAATCGCAATTTCGATTATCCTTTTTCCGACCAAGTTGAGCATCGTCGCTTCTCGGAAAAGCTCCTTTACTCCCCCCTCGTCGCACGCCTTCTCCCTGTAGAATTTCTCGTCTACGAAAAGGCGCAAATCCTTCTCGCTGAACTTCTTTCCAACAAGCTCGGCGTCGCACATCGCCACGAGCGTCTCACCGCTATGACTATAGATTTTGCAGCAGAAACCGCCCGATTCCTTCCCGGTCATAAGCGCTCATCTTCTTGACAGGAACGACCAAAAGCCAGGTTTCGCTCTTGCGCCAGCTTTTCGCGCGGCTTTGCGCACATGCCTTTTTGCAGCGCCGCTTCTGGGTTTGAAGGTTTTGAACATGGCACGCATGGTTTTGCTTATTTTGCGCTTCGTGCCTGCGCTTCTTCGCCTTCCGGTCCAATATCCCCTCTTGCCCTTCTGGGCGCGGGATATTTTACTCTTGAAGCTCTGCTTGGCACCTATCGTTTTTCTCAGCTCGGATATGAACGATTTGGTCTTTTTCAAGCCGAGGTCGCAGGCT
>JAZDGV010000004.1:0-2272 GCA_043806535.1 Candidatus Aenigmatarchaeota archaeon | reverse complement strand
CGGCAGCTTCAAGAATCTTCTTTACACCTGCCTCGTCTACGCCTTTTCCTGCAGAGTGCAGCAACAGGCTCGCATATATGTATTCCATCATTCCACCTCAACTTGTTTGTCGTCGAATATTTATAAACCCTTCCTCGATTCGTCAATTCGCTTCAGCAGCGCCTGCTCAAGCTCTATCCCATTTGCGCTGGCAAGCCTTGCAAGCGCAATCACCTTGTCGGCTATGTTCGCTTCGGTCGCTTCGCCAAGCTCTGCTCTTGTCTTTTCGAGCAGCGCCTCCTCGACGCTCATGTTATCGACGAATCTTTGGAAATTGTTTATTTGCATTCAAGCACCTTTGACAAGGCTGTTGATGGCGTCGGCTTGCGCCTTCGCCTTTCCGAGTATGCCCCCGACAGTTTCCTTTTCGAGTATGTTTGCGTTCACGCCCAGCGCCTTTGCGCCATCCCTGGCCTTTCTGATCATTATCCTGACAGATTCTTTGTTGGCGTATCCGATGCTCACGGAAAGATTCACAGCGCCCATGTGAAACGTCATGAGATCATTCAAATATTTCTCCAAAGGAACGGATAGAATGTCTTTTGAGAACACCATTCCGTTTTCCCACATCGTCACAACATTGAGCGCGATGTTCACGGGCTCTATCCCGAATTTTGATATGAAATCGCAAAGCTCCTTTGTTAGCTTGTCGCCTTTTTTTGCAATCATCGTGTCCTCTTTTACGCTTATTTTTCCCCCTTCCACGTTTGTTTTTATCTTCGCTTTCTGAAACTCGCTGATTATGGGTCCTGCCGCGAACTGCGTCGGGCCCGCCGGAATGATTATGTCTATCTCAGTGATGTCGCCCGGTTTTCCCTTGGCGGGCGATTTGTTCGACTCAATCAGGCGATAAAGCTTGACAGGATCTTCGTTCGAGAACAGCATCGCGACTTCGCCGGAGATTAGCGCTTCCAGTTTTTCAACGCCTTTCCCAACGTTTTTCATCGCGATTCTTATTATGTTAGCCTTCGCGACCTTGATTTTTGCATGGTCCCTGATCGCTATCCTTATCTCCCTCAACTGGCGCGCCGGCATTCCGTGCATGTTTAAGAGCCCTATCGTGGAGTGCTGCCTGAGCAGATTCTCCATTTCCTGCGCCGATTTGATTTTTTTCTCGCTTGCCATTACCAATTCACCTTGTGCTTAATTGCTCGGTGCGATTTGAAACATGCGAGCGCAATTCGAAACAGACCATAGGTCTGTTTCAGTCTGACGCTGCATGTTTCCAGCTTCTAAACCACTCTGATTTTCACAGGCTTTCCCATTGTAAGCTTCAATATTATTCCCCTGATGTTGTCCTTTCCCTTCGGCAATTTCTTGTCGAGGTAATCCAAGACAAAGACTATGTTATCAGCCACATCCTCTTCCTTCGAGTTTTCCTTGCCTATCAGCGTGTTGATTACCGGAGCGTCCTTTGCCTTTACTTTTATGGTCTTCTTCGCCCTCTCGACCACAGCCGCCAGGTCGGAGTTTGGAGCGATAGGTTTCGGCATCTTGTTCCTCGGAGCAAGCGTGGAACCGAACACCTTTCCCACCATCGGCATCAGTGATATTTCCGAGAAGAAAAAATCCATGTCCTCCGCAAGCTTTTTCGCGGTCTTGGGGTCTAACACCGCAAGCTCGTCCTTTTTTATGATTCTGTCGAACATCCCCTGCGCCTTGGTCGCAAGCACGTCCGCTATCAGGCAGGTGGCAACTTTCTTTCCCGTGTCATGGGGAAGCGTCAACTCCTCGCCTATCCTGTTCTCGGGTTTTTTCATGTCAACGTCCCTGAGATTTATTGTAAGGTCCCAGGACTGGACAAACTTTCTCTGCTTAGACTCCTGCCTAGCAGTTTTCAACGCGTCTATAAGTTTTTGCCTAAATTCACTTGCTATCATTTCAAACCCTCCTGCCGAAGCAGTCCCATTCAAAATCAGTTAGCGGGTATCCTTATTACAAGGCTAATACTTATAATCCTTTCTACCGTTTAAAAAGCTTAAAACTCAACGCCCGAGCGTTGCTCTTTTTTCTCTATGCCGACAAGCTCGACTTCCCTGTTCTTGATGTCTATTATCTCCGCGGTCAGCGTCCTGGAAATTTCCGACAGCCGGTTCTCGAGTTCGATTATCTTTTTTGCCAGCATTTCGATCTGGTCTTCCTCCCCCATTTTGTTCAACTTTTCCAGCCCCTGCTTTATCCAGCCCAGCGTTTCGACAATCTTCGAGTTGACTTCCGCAAGCTTCCTGTCTCC
>JAZDGV010000003.1:0-6899 GCA_043806535.1 Candidatus Aenigmatarchaeota archaeon | reverse complement strand
ACAAGACGTCCTTTCAAGGACAACAAAATTCAGGATTTCGGACAACGACCTGAAAAGGTATGCGAATTCGAGCCTCGAAGAGCTTAGAAAAACAAAAACCGACCTTCAGAAATATGAAAGAAGCCACCATGGTTGGATTGTCAGTCAGGCCAAGAGCAGGATTGCAAGACAAACAAAACAAGAGCTTGAAAGGGCGGAAAAGGACATAGACAGGCTAATCAAAATGAATCTCAAAGTGTAAGATTGCCAAAGTCTGTTTCGAAAAATAACGGGAATCCAAGATGGCAAAGAACACATACGCAGGACTGGTCAGTGCGCAATATATCAGCAAGACAAACGATTTTTTGAAGCTCGCAGAGAACGCCCTTACTCGCGGCGGAGATACGGTGTCCAACATCAATAATACATCCAAATATCTTTTTAGAGCCCAGCAAAGGACAAACACGATTGACCCCGCGACCCCCGAATACGCTGTTTTGGACAGGAAAATAAACGTTCTCAATGCCAAGCTTGCGGAGTACGCGAACGATTCTGCAAAGGCAATTGTCGACAGCGCTCTGAAAGATTTGAAGCACGGTGTGGAAAAGAAGGGCGCGATGACCGCGGATAATCTGAGAAAGATTGCGGATTCCGTTGATGACAAATCAAAATACGTTTTAAAAATATTTGGCGCAGTGTCCGCGGGCCAGAAAACACCGGGCGTTTCAGAAGATTATTTCTTGAACCAGTCGGCCAGGCTGGATGGCGTTTCTGCCAAATTGAAGGATACCATCGTGCAGGTCGATTACGCTCAGAAAGTGGATGGATATGTGGCAAGGGCAAGAACAGTCTTGTCAAAAGGCGGCGACCCGATCAGGAACATGCAAAACGCGTATCGTTACATCAAGGATGCGGAGAAGAGCGCGAGGGAAAATAAAGACCCAGTTGTCGCTGATTTGCGAAAACAGAAGCAGCAAGAGATCAAATATCTTAAATCCGCATTGTCGGATTACGCTTCAAGCACAGCTACGCGGCTCGCAGGCAATGCTGGTTCGTCTGTAAATTGGGTTGAGCGGGGGGTCGGCTTTGAGAAACATTTTCTTGGAGAGCCCGGCATCCCGACAAAACTCATGTCATTGTTGATAGGCCGTAGCATAAAGAGTTCGTCAAAACGGCTTGACGACACCAAAAAGTATCTTAACAGGGTCAAGTACGAGTCCAAGAAACTGGGGTTGGGCGTTGATGTCACAGGCAATGTAGACAGGGGTTTGTCGAAACTCGGGAAGTTGAGAACGCAATTGGAGGAACAGAAAGGCGAGCAGCAGACATTCAACAAAGAATATGCGAGAAAGAAAGCGAACGGTCCTGTCTGGGCATTCAATCAACCGGGTTATGAGCTTCCAGGCGTGAGAAGGGGACAGGCAAAATCCAGCGAAGAGCCAACTTGGGCATTCAACAGACCGGGTTATGAGTTGCCGGGCGTGCTGTCGAGACGGTTAAGAGAGGAATTGGATGCCAAGAACAGAGAAAAGGAGTTGCAAGAAAAGGTTGAAGCCGGACGAAAGAAAAAGCCCGCGGGGGCAAAGCAAAAATAGAAACCGCCACAAGACGGTCAAAAGCTTAAAATAAATAGGTAATCGGAGATAATCTAAAATAGTGATTTTGAATGAAAGGAACGTTGAAAACCGCGTTATACGCGCTTGTTTCATTGGCTATGTTTTCCATGCCCGCGCTTGCCGCTGACTGCACTATCGGCGGAGCCGGCATGACAGGCTCGCTCAGCAAGATGACAGGCATATGCAGCCAATTGTTCGCGACCGACAAAATTCTCTGGTACGTCATGCTTCCTGCAATAGCTTTCGCATTCATAATCTGGGGAGTGCTTGAAGAGATAGGATTATTCACACGGAAGCCGTCAGTCCATGTGGCGCTGTCTATCCTGCTTTCAGCGATGCTGCTGCCATCCGGCGTGTTTGGAAAAGTCGCATTGTCGCTGTACGCGGGCGGCGCGATGTTCATGATTCTCGGGGTCGGCGCTGTCATGTTTCTTGGCGTCAACGCATGGGTCCAGAGAAAAACCCATGAGTACGCTTATGCAGGGTTCTGGCGCGGCTGGAGAGGAATGCTCTTGGCAGGGCTGATGTACGGTTTTACCGGATACTCGATGGCAGAATTTTATGGTGGGCAGGATAGCGCCATGTGGGCTTTCTGGGGCGTGGCTTTCGGGATTTTCTGGACGTTCTTCGGAAACACTTACGGGCAGATGCAAGCTTCGACCGCGGTCGGTTCCGCCGAAGCCAGGATAAGGAGGCTTGAGAACGAAATCGGTCAACTCTCCTTGCAATTGGATTTGAAGCGCAAAACTGCTCCAAGGACTGATACAGAGAGGGCTATTATTAACAGGGACATATCGTCGCTGATGGACCTGATACACGAAAAGGAAAACCAGATAAGAATGATCAGAGACCAGGAAGAGTCAACCCTCAACAAAATCTAATTAAAAGAAGCCGGCGATATTATAATTATGAAGCTTTCAGCTTTTCTGATAATATTTATTCTCTTGATTATTCCCGGATTTGCGGCAGCAGAACTTTTCTCGACGCAAACAGCGAGCGCAATAAGCTCGCAGACGCAAATACCGGTTGAATGGCTGACAAGCTGGTGGAAATTCGTTCTCTATGTTGTTCTGCCCGTGTGGGCGCTCTGGTACGTGTCCCGCGAAATAATGAAGGAAGTCGGTGTTTTCAGCAACAATTCGGTCAACAACGTCCTTGCGCTTGTGTTTGTGGGATTCTTGATACCGCAGGGGCTTTTCGGCTACGTTGTCAAAATAGCGTCCAAAACCGAAGCCATGATGTTTGTGGGAGCCGGGATTCTGTCGTTCCTTGTCGTGCTGAAAATCAGGCGATCCATTGCCAGCGTGGGATATTCGGGGGTTCTTTCAGGCGTGCTTGTATACGTTCTCGATGGCGCGGGAGTGGGAATATTGTTCGGAGTTATAGGTTATCTTATCTCCGGCATGGTATGGGGACCGCCCGCAATGACCGCAGCCATGTTCGGCGTTGCGCTGGGCATGTTTTTAGTATTCTGGGAAAAGCGGAAAAAGACTTCGCTGGGCGAGGTAAAGACGCTTTTGAGCAAGGAAGAAAAAATCGAGGAGAACGTCGAAGAATTGATGAAAAAGGCGGACGAGCTGCAAAAAAGGATAGCGGCCGAGAGCAACAGCACGATGAAGGCTCAGCTGATGAACGAGTTCACTGAAGTGATGAAGCTCATAGAAATGAGGCGGGCGCAGCAGGAATACATAGAAATGAAGGAAGAGGCGTCTGTTGCTTAAACTTATAAAAATTCGGTGAGAATAGAGTATATATGACATTTTTTGCAACCGCATTGTTTTTGGAGCTTTTCGCGGCGCAGGCGACACAGCCATCGGGCATAATGAAATATGTCGTGGATTTCATCGACAAATATCAAATCCAGCAGTTCGCACTCCCATTCCTGGTCACGTTCGTGATAGTCTAC
Organism: Candidatus Aenigmatarchaeota archaeon; assembly: GCA_043806535.1. Classification (GTDB taxonomy): domain Archaea; phylum Aenigmatarchaeota; class Aenigmatarchaeia; order JACPZZ01; family JACPZZ01; genus JAZDGV01. Next base: position 3,398 of record JAZDGV010000003.1, on the reverse strand, counting down.
GGCGTTCTGGACATGATCAACATATTCAGGAAAAACAGCATCAATGTCATACTTGCGCTTTCGATTTCTTTCTTTGCACTGTTCTACGGGCCGTATGGCGCGATGGGCGCATACCTGACGCAATTGTACGGCGGCGGAGCATTGGTCATAGTCGCGGTTGTAATAATACTGCTAATCCTTGGCGCAATGAGCCTTGGCGGGCAGAGATACACGAACCAGACCATATTCGAGAGGTTGTTCGGCCAGAACATCGGCGTATTGGCAGGATTCATTGTGCTGTTCGCCATAATAATGCTGCTCACGACAGGGCAGATGGCGAAGTTCGGCATAGTGCTCGACCCGGACACGACCGTATTTCTAATCATAGTCTTGCTGCTGCTTTTCATGCTGTGGGCGATAACAAGGACTCCGAGAACAAGGACATGGTTCGAGATGATGCTCGGCACCCCGACGCCTCGGCCCGCATAACGCGTCGCAACAGAGATAAAAACATCGCAGTAGAATAATTAAAGTGATGGCATGGCAGACCCTTTCAGCGTCCTAATAGGAAATCTTGCAAGGCTCGGATTTTACAATTTCGTTTTCCCGTGGCTTTTCACAATGGCGTTAATATTCGGCATACTGCTCAAAGTAAAGCTTTTCGAAGGACAGCAGGCGCTTAACGGGCTGTTGTCCATAGTAATCGCATTTTTCCTTGTCAACTACACACCGATAGGTTTTGGGCTGTCCGAGTTTTTCACCCGCGTGCTTGGGATGGGCGTCCTGATTCTGGTCGTGATATTTGTAATCATGCTGTTCATGGGGCTTGTCGGCTTGAAAGGCGAGGACATATTCAAAGCCGAGAACTTGGGAGGCGGCGCAGCGATTGCGTTGCTTCTTGGGCTTTTCGGATTCTTGCTGTTCTCGTTCGGCGGGTTCAACATACCGAGCGACATAATCACGATTGTTGTCGTGATGATAATGATAATATTCGTGGTTCTGTTCATTGCGAGGGGCAAGTGAAATGGCAGCTTTAGACTTCATGGCCTTGCAAAGCCTGCTCAAGTCATTGGGCTTCTACGATTTTGTGCTGCCTTGGCTCTTGGCGTTTGCCATGGTTTTCGGCATTCTTGACAAGGCGGGAATTTTCGGCAGCGACAAAGGAAAAAACAAGGGCGTGGAAGCGATAATATCGCTTGTCTTCGCTTTCTATGTCACATTTTTCACGCCTTATCCTGGTTTTCTGTCCAATTTTTTCTCCAGCCTCTTCGGCGGCTCCATCCTTGTGTTGTCCGGCATATTAGTAACGTTGCTAATCATAGGGTTGTTCGGATTCACCCCAAGCGACATGTTCGGCAAAGATGCATTGAGCAAAAAGCTGATGCTGATATTGGCAGCCATAGTCGCATTGGTGTTGCTGCTCAACGCGGCGGGCTGGGTAACCGGATTCAGCGGATTCGGGACTGTCAATGCCAGTGAATGGCTGACAGCGATAATATTCTTCGGCCTGATTGCAATCGTATTGCACACAGTGATTTCAGACAAAGGCAGCGATACTGGCAGCGGGACTCGCCCTGCACCTCATCCTTAATAACAATTGCAGAAATAGCTTTCGAAATTCACTTCTGCGCCCTGAGTTTCTCCACGACTTCTGTCACGGACTTCACGGAATCTATCATTGATGGCAACGTCTCTTTGAACGCTTTCTCGATCGAGCCTATCCTCGACTCAATCCCTTCAATACCGTCCTTGTATTCATCGATTTTGCTTTCTATGACGCTCCGTTCCGAAGAGCCCGCATCTTTGAACGTGTTGATTTGCACGTCAAGATTAGTGATTTTGGCCTCCATCATGTCAAGCCTTTCATGCATGTCTTCCAACCTGTCTTGCAGTTCCTTCCACTTCTCGTCAACTACAGATTCTACAATCTCCTCCAGCTCGCCCGCGCTTGGCGGAGCAATCCCCATTATGCCTGTGTCAGGGACCTCGGGCGTCCACGCTCTTTCCTGCACTTCAACCGTTTCCTGCTGGGGTTCCAGCGGATATTCCTCGTATTTTTGAGAAGGTATCTCGAATTGCGTGACAGGCTCTCTCGCCGACTGGCTCATTGGAGCGAATTGCCTTGGCTGCGCCGCCGGACCGCTGACAGCGCTTCTGACAGCGCCTGCATACGCCTTGTTGATGTCGGCAGGCGCGAAGCCTTCGCCCTTAAGAGATTCCGACACCTGCGCCTCAGATTTTCCCTGATTCGACAAATCAAGAACCTTGTCAACCGGCGGTTTTTCCGCCTTTTTGAACAGCCACATAAATTATCTTTGCCTTAACATTATTATATAATTGACTTATTCACAAAGCGCTGTGATGTCTTGTGCATGACACAAAGGACTAAAATACTTTGTGCAAGGAAACCCTTTAGGTTTCCTTTGAAACTCTTGTGGTTTTCATTGTTATTTCCCGAGCTTTCCCTCCAGCATCCTTTCAACCTCGGGTTTGGTGATAAAATTCGATTTCATCGGGTTTATCAGGTCGATGAATCCCTGTATCTCGCCCAGCTCTGTCTTTGACGCCACCCGCTCCATCTGCTTGATGAGTTTCTTTGTGTCGTCCTCGACCTTTGCCAGCCTGTTGTCGATCTCATCGATTCTCTGGGAAATCTTCTCGAAAGCCTGATTGACCTTTTTGAACTGCTCCAGCAGCGTCTCTTCCAGAGACGCCAGGCGGGAGTCCACCGCAGCGCTTCTTTGCTCCAACAACCTCAAGCGTTTGGTGTCATCGTTGACACGCCGCATCAGCTCGGTTATCGCATAGTCTATGGACGTCTTCTTCTCAAGGGGCATAATTAAATTTAGCCGAAGGGAGAAATAAATATAGAGACCAACTTCAGAGGTTGATACATGCCAATGGCATTTGCTCTCACGGGGCTATAATGACATTGGTAGATAGGTGTGCGCTAGTAGCTAGAAACATGCGCCAACCGAAGCAGTCGTCATCTGACACATACACGGGGTATGTGTCTGTTTGCGCTTGCTTCTAATTGCGCTTGTTTCAGAAACTAACATTAGCTGAGTACAAAGGTGCTATGAATGCCAGAGTTCGAATACAACGACAAGGACAATTCCATAAAGATGAACACGCTGGGGACAATGTTCGGCTCCAGTCTCGAGGATTTTGAGTCCTGCATGGCAGCCACGATAGACAAAATCCTTGAGCTGAAAAAAGTCTCCCGAGTGATATTCGCGGAGAACCGTGAATACGAATATGACTGGGACCAAACGAAGCTGCTCGCGGAGATAGCGAACGCGATGGACGAGATAGTGAAGGGAAGGCGGCTTCTGAGAGTATCAAACCTTTCCGCGCCCAACTGCGAGCGGCATGCGCAATACAGGAACCAGAAGATGCAGGAGATAATCCTTGATTTG
>JAZDGV010000002.1:0-2109 GCA_043806535.1 Candidatus Aenigmatarchaeota archaeon | reverse complement strand
GACAAATTCGTTACGGTGCAGGGCGTTGTCACTGACATCGCCGAAAACTATGGCGCCAAATCCGGAAACGCATACCAGCGGTTCTATTTGGGCAGCCTGGAGAACAACGACAGAATATTGATATTCAAATCCGCGAATATGGAGCCGGAAACGATAGAAATCGGGGACGCGCTGGTCGTATCCGGAAAATTCACGACGCAGTATGGCGAATCTGAAATATTCGTCACGCCCGTGCTGGGAATCATACGAACCGTGTGACTTGAGTTTTCCTTTTCTGATTTATATTTCTACGATGAAAAATAATGTTATGAATAAATTTGCCTACGAACAGTCCGTCGGCTATGTCAAGAGGGGCAATGCCATGCTCAGGGGTTCTGCTTCTGAAAGTAAATTCACCTTGGCGTGCGAAATGTACAGGCAGGCCAGCAATTATCATGGAATGCTCAAACCAAAGAAAGGCGACAAAATTCAGCAGGCTGAATACAAAAAAGCCTCAACCTCGCTAGACAAACTGAGATCAAAGCTGCAGACTTATGCCAGAGGCGTCATGGACTCAAAAGTCGCGGAAGTGGCTGAAGCGGCTGCAAATATCGCAGAAACGGCAAAGACGGAGACGTCTTTGACCAGCGACGGGTCGTACGACATGAAAACGCATAAAGATATTCATCGCCTGTTGGGTGGTATCGTAAATGATGTCAAAGAAACGATTGGCTATGTGAATTCCGTAAAAAGCAAACTTTCCAGCGGAACGGACTCCGACAAGGAATTCGGTGAATACGCAACCCGCAGGTCAGAAGAGCTCAAAACCCTCGGAAAGAATTTGGAAGAGGCAAGGAAAGCGCTTGAAAGGACCGACCATCTGGTAGATGATTATTGGAAGAAAACACTTGAAAACAGGCAGAACTGATTCTTCATTATTTGAAAAAGCACGATCGCATTCTCAGAAAGCCTTTGCCGCCATCGCTATCAGGAAAATGCCGAGCGAGTTGAAAGCGAAAGAGAACGCCATGAACTTCCACGTCTTGATGTTGGACGCGCCGAGCATCGCAACGCCGATTTCGTCGGGAAGCGGGGACGCTATGATGAAACCGGCGAGAACGAAGGTCAAGTATTTTTTCACACGCCCCCACAAGTGATTTTTCTTATTCATGCGCACGGGATTGTGGTCGTTCGCAAATTTTCTCATCCTGCGAATGTCCCCGTCAAACAGCGAAATGGATCTCCTCACTAACTTGAGAATTATCAAATCCGAAACCATTGCTCCGGCGCCGCCAATCAACCCGACCAGCAACGGATCGAGATTTCCTGAAAGCATGAACAGCGCCGCAGTAGCGATCGGCGTGGTGAACATGTAGGTAAAGAATGCGCCCGCTACTAACACGCCGGCGTAGCCCAAGGGTCCGAGGGAGTCGATGAAAGCCGCGACCTCGGGCGATATCAGCAATTTTACCGCTATTGCGGTTGTGGCGAAAAGAACAATAAGATTTCTGTACCTGATGCTCCTGCCGTTCAATTTTTCTCGTGTCATGAAGCTACCTATTTGAAAATCGGGAGTATGGAACGCAAATCGTCGTCGTAAATCACGTAATCCGCGTTTCTCACGACTTGCATGCTCGACGGATTGTAAGCGACGCTCAACCCCGCCTTTGAGAACAGGGGCAAATCATTGACATCATTGCCTATAACCGCGCACTGGTTAGGATTTATGCCAAGCACCTTTGTCAATTTCTCGAAAATTTCCTCCTTCTTGCCGAATGAAATAAGTTTTCCTGTGAGCAAGCCGTTGAACTTGTCCAGCCTGTTTGCGAACACGAAGTCGATGTCCAGGTTTTTCATCCTGTTCGCGACAACATCCAGACCGTCGCTTATAACCGCAATGACGTACCCTCTTTTTTTGAGCTCGCTGATCGTCGGGCGTGTGCCATTGGTCAACGAGATGTTTTTCGCAATCTTTGAGAATATCCTGTATTTCATCCCGCGCAAGCCGGCGACCACGCGTTCGAGAATGGATTTGATGTCTTCCGCCTGGCGCACAGCGAATTTGTATTCCTTTACGTCCTTGTTCAGTATGGATTTCGAGACATTCATGAAGAACCTGTCGCTGTTCAC
>JAZDGV010000001.1:0-2923 GCA_043806535.1 Candidatus Aenigmatarchaeota archaeon | reverse complement strand
ATTTTCCTGCTGTTCCTGTGCTTTGACGATATCATGCAGACGCCAGGCGTCCGCTTGTTTCGCGCCAGGTCCGCCTTGTTGATCACCACACCCAGAGTTTTTCCCAACCTTGCGATGAGTTGCTCCATATCAACGTTTCGCGTTCCCTCAGGGTCGCGCGCGTCCAATACCTCTATCACCAAGTCAGACTCTCGCACTATCCTGTAGATTTTGGAGCGAACGCCACGCGTTCCCGCGATAAATTTGTTTTTCACCATGTTTTCGCCTATCTCCTTGACGCCTCCGTAGAAAGTTAAGGATGTTTTTTGTTTTGCCTTTGGAAATTACCTTGGAAATCTCGCTGTCCCTTTAGCCGCCCGTCAATTTCATTTCACCATCGCGGCGAGCTTGGGATATATCCTATTCATAAACCCGACAACCTTTCCCGCATATTCCATGTCAAGGACGGTCCCGTAATATTTTGTCCCATTCCTGTAATATCTTACATCGTCCATGAATCTCACATCAGCGTCAGGGAAGCCGAGAATTGCCATATAGGACACTTCCGCTTCGTGAGAACCGCCGGCGTTATAGCCGTCAATGAACATTTTCGCCCGTATCAGCTCCACCAATATGTCGTAGCAATAGCACACGACGAAATTGGCGCTCATCCGCTCGGGCGGGATGCTTTTCATGGATACGTCCAGAAAGGATTTCTTTTCCCCGGATTCTTTCAATATTGACAACGCCCTCTCCCTGTTGGGCGTCTGCCTCTTTACCGTCCCGGCCTTTACAAACTCTTCGAACTTCTTCAAAGTCATAGATTCACAGACCCCTTGAGCGTGATGCCGTTCAGTATGTTGTTCAATAGGTGTTTGTCTATGGAATTAAAGGACTTGTAGTAGTTTATGACAATCTCCCTCCCGAGCGATTTGCCGAATTCCGACAGTTCGACTTGTTTCTTCTTCGAGCCTATGACCGCCAAGTCTATGTCCGAGGATGCCGTGTCCTCGCCGAATGCGTATGAGCCGAAAAGTATGACTGTCGCGCCGGGGAAATTGTCGTAGAGGGATTGCGCCAGGCCGGACTCGTATATTTGCTTCAGGTTGTCCGCTCTTTTCAGCCAGACAGCCAGCGGATTGTCCCTGTTCAATACTATCGACAGCCTTTTTGACGCCTTGTCCTTGCTGACTTTGGCCAGGTTTTCCTTCTCAAGGCGCGGCAGCGCCTTGGACACGGCTGGTTGCGAGACGCCAAGCAGCTTGGCCACGCCCCTCGCGTTTAGCGGCGTTCCGGCTTTCACGAAGAGCAGGCGCAAAATCTCCTGTTGGAGGTTTGTTAACTTGAGTTTATATATATTAACCATGGTTAATATGTGTTAACTCAGGTTTATATGTTCTTCGGTTTGTCCCTGCGGCGTCGGTTTGTCTCCTTGACGCCTCCGTAGAACGTTAGGGTTGTTGGGGGATTTCATTGGGTCACTTTTTTCTGTTTTTTCATCAAGTCGGAGAACTCCTCATCGTCCCATTCAAATCCGTCTTCGTCGTAGATCGAATCCGCTGCAGCGCTCTTTCTTCGCCCCTTTTCAAGTTTTTTCTCTTCGCTCACGTCCATCCCCTCAAATCTCTGGTTGATAGTTCATCTCGATGATAATTAAGCGTTAGCGGTATCTTAATACCGCCGAATCATAAAAATTATTATCCCCGAGGGCTCGCATTATTCGGCACAGTCCTGCTGCAGTTATATCGAAGTCTCGAATTCTTCCAGGCGTCTTATGATAAGGTCGGTCATGCGCTTGAGATTCCCCTTGTTGCCGGATTCAAGCGCCTTGTAATACTCGCTCCTCGCTTTGTGTTTAATATTCGCCATTGGCAGCCCATTCTTTCTCAGTATGAAGTTGAGCAACAACCTCCCGACCCTCCCATTGCCATCACGAAACGGATGTATCGATTCAAAGGCATGATGAAAGTATGCAGCCACGACGACGGGATGGTATTTCTTTTTGTTGGCCCTGTACCAAAACATCAGGCGCTTGAATTCCTTTGCGACGTCCCCGGGCTTCGGCGGCATAACTTCAGCGCCTCTCACATAGACCTGCACGTCCCTGAATTTGCCCGCGTGTTTCCAGAGTATGTTGTGCATGAGCAGCTTGTGCAGTTTCAGCACGAAATTCCTGTTGATGTCGCCTTTGTATCCCAGCATATAATCGAAGGCATCCTTGTGGTTCTGGACTTCGCTTATCTCGCGCAGGCTTTTTCCTTCCGGGACGACCCTGTCAAAAAGTATCATTCCCGTTTCTTGAAGCGTCACTGTGGATCCTTCGATGGCGTTTGTGTCGTATGTGAATTCGGTGACAAAATTTTCGTATCGGTTTTCATACAGGCTTGAATCCGTTTTCCGCCTGTTTTTCCGGTAGGATCCCTTGATTTTCCTTATCTTATCCTGCTGCTCCGCGGAAACCAAATTCAGCAGAGGATCCGCGGATTTCTTCGCTTCCCCTGCCATTTTCATCAGCTCGGATTTTTTGGATTTTACGAGCCGTTCCAGTTCCCGTGTATTGAGGTTCTTCCCGATGTAAATTCTCACCTTTTCCCACCCTCCGGCTTTTCGCATATTTTCCACTATGTAGAAATAAGTGTCGCTTTTCCTCTTCTGCCTTTCCACGTACATGTAATTTACATGGGCACACGTGAATATAAAGATTATTTATGCGTGCCCATATAACAGGAACCCAGTTTCAATACCGTCAAAAGTGAAAAATTAGCAGTCCCCCGAGGGCTGGTTCAACAAGTGTCCAGTCCCATAACGGTTTTGCTTCACGCCTCTGATTTCCCACTAAAATCAAGACGAAAATATAACACTCTCCCATCATCCGATGGAAAAACGACATCTATTATATCGCTCAACGGTGTTCCAGTACGTGGGACTGACAGACTATACATGC